>NZ_RAWC01000187.1:0-18102 GCF_003611685.1 Corallococcus sp. CA049B
CGCGTCCTCCGTCAGGCGCACGCGGGGCTCCGACACCCGGCCTCCCTCCGGCGCGCCCTGCTCCGGCGCCACCACCGGGCCTGTCTCCGCCGCGGACGCCGTGGGCACCGGCCGGGGGCCCTCCTGCGTCAGCACCCGGGCCATCACCTCCGGCGGCACCACCGACGCGTCCGAACCCCGCCGCTTCGGCACGTCCCGGGGGATGTCGCTTCCGCCCAGCTCGGGGCTGCTCGCCAGCAGCTCGAAGGCGGACCGCCAGCCGCCGCCGTCCTGCGCCCGCGCGGGCCCCGAGGCCAGCCAGAGCCCCAGCACCACCGCGAAGGTGGCTCGCGCACTCCACACCGGGCGCCCATGCCGCATGACCGTCGTCTCGCTTCCCTGGGAGCGGCCTTCCACCCCTCCCACCCCGGTCCGAAGCCCGGAATGGCGCAGGAGATAACCCCGCCCCCGGCATGCGCTGAACGAAGCAGCGTGAAGAAGTGTGAACCGGCGCAACAGTCCGCCTCACGCCCCCACCTGGAACGTCTCCTCCCCCAAGGGTGGTTCCGACCCACCAGGACGTAGCTGACTGGCCAGTCAGCACCCGGAGCGAAATCTTCGCACGCCATGCGAGCGTGGCCGGGACTTTCAACGGAAGGCGAGTATGCTGGGGCTTCCCCAATCCCGGCCCCGCCTCCCCGCCCGTGGCAGAACCCAGTCCCCAGCAATTCGGCAAGTACGTCCTGGTCTCCAAGCTTGCCGCGGGGGGCATGGCGGTCACCTACCGCGCGCGTATGACGGGCGCGATGGGGGTCACCAAGCCCTGCGTCATCAAGCAGATCCTCCCGCACTTCGTGGACGACCACGACTTCGTGGAGATGTTCATCGGCGAGGCGCGCCTGGTGGCGGGCCTGACGCACGGCAACATCGCGCAGGTCTTCGACTTCGGTGAGGTGGACGGGCAGTACTTCATCGCCATGGAGCTGGTGCACGGCCAGCCCCTGTCGAAGGTGCTGCGGCGCGCGGCGCGCGCGGGCATCGGGTTCCTGCCGCAGCCCCTGGCGCTGCACATCGCCGGCAAGCTGTGCGAGGGCCTGGACTACGCGCACCGCCACGTGGGCGAGGACGGCCAGATGCTGGGCCTGGTCCACCGCGACGTGTCCCCGGACAACGTCCTCATCTCCTACGAGGGCGAGGTCAAGGTCATCGACTTCGGCATCGCCAAGGCCACGAGCGTCGTGGAGGCCCGGACGTCGCCGGGCACGCTCAAGGGCAAGTACCCGTACTTCTCCCCGGAGCAGGCCCAGGGGCGGCAGGACCTGGACGCGCGCACGGACGTGTACGCGGCGGGCGTCGTCCTCTACGAGATGCTCTGCGGCCGGCGCCCCTTCGAGGGCGAGTTCGTCACCGTGCTGCCGCGCATCATCACCGGCGACTGCCTGCCCCCGTCCGCCGTCAACCCGGGCGTCGGCGAGGACCTGGAGACCATCGTCGCGCACGCCATGGCGGTGGACCGCGAGGCCCGCTACCAGACGGCGAAGGACCTGAGCGAGTCCGCGGTGGAGCTGCTCTACCGGGACACGCCGCGCTTCACGCCCACGATGCTGAGCCAGCTCATGACGTACCTCTTCGCGGAGGAGCTGGCCGCCGAGGGACGCAAGGTGGAGCTGCCGCCCGGCTTCAAGGAGCAGCTGGCCGCGTGGCAGTCGCCGTCGTCGGAGCCGTCCCAGGGCCGCGCGCGGCTGCCGTCCAGCAACAGCCGGGCTTCGAACCCCGGCAGCCCCGGCGTGCGCGCGTCCAGCCCGGGCGTGGCGCGGCCCTCCAGCCCCGGCGTGCGCGCGTCCGGCAGCGCGCCCGGCCTGCGCCCCTCCACGGATGGCGCCCCGCGCCGCTCGGCCACCCAGGCCACCGCCGTGCGCAGGAGCACCACCGGTGTGCGCCGCGTGACGACGCCGGGGGGCACCCGCGAGAACACCGGCACCGGCCGCCGCCCCCTGCCCCCCGAGCTTCAGCCCGAGCCGGACACCGACGGGGGCACGGAGCCCACGGCGATGCCCCGGGCGCTGCCCACGCTGGCCGCGCCGCATGACACGCCGGTGGAGACGGCCATCTCGACGGAGCCGCGGGAGTCGCCCGAGCCGGAGGAGACGGAGTCCCCCCGCGCCCGCACCACCGCGGACGACGCGCGCGAGGCGCTGGCCGCCGAGGCCTCCGAGCGCGAGCAGAAGCGCGTGAAGCAGGTGCGCCAGCTGAGCATGGCCGTGTTCGGCATCACCGGCGTGCTGCTCGTCATCGGCCTGCTCATCCACTTCCTGTCCCCGGCCGAGGAGGGTGAGCTCTCCAACGAGCCGGTCGTCCTGTGGATCACCTCCAAGCCGGAGGGGGCCGCCGTCGTCGTCAACGGCCGGCCGGTGGGGACCACGCCCAGCCGCATCATCGGCGCGGACCAGCGGACGTCCCACACCATCGTCGTCACCAGGCCGGGCTACCGCGCCTGGACGCGGCGCTTCACGCCCAACCAGGCGGAGGTCCACGTCAAGGCGGAGCTGGAGGTGGCGCCCGGCACCACCCAGATGGCGTCGGAGATTCCCACCGCCACCACGCTCGACGCGGGAGCCACGGGCGCTGTCGCCGCCGCCGTGGACCCTGGCGACGACGCGGGCACCGCCCTGGAGCTGGACGGAGGCCTGGCCTCCACGGACGCGGGGACGGAGCCCGCTGGGGCCACCGGCTCCGACGCCGACCCGCTGGCCAACGACAAGGACCGCGAGATGCGGCGCATGGACTACCCCACGCGCCTGCTGGTGCTGCGGCCCATGTACAACGCGCTGCCGCTGCCGGAGTACCCCACGGCCACCATCGACGTGTCGCCCGGCGCCGCCTACTCCGTGTGGACCGAGGGCAGCGCGGCGTTCGCGGAGGGCGATGGCACCGCGTCCGGCACGCTCGTCTACTACGCGGAGGGCGACCTGCCGGCGGACAACAGCGTGGGCTTCGTCAGCAGCGCGCCGCGCACCATCAAGGGCGCGAAGAAGCTCCACTTCTTCGTCCTGGACGACACCGGCCCCGAGGACAACCGCGGCTCCATCCGCGTGCACCTGCGGCAGTCCGCGTACATCCCGCCCCGCTCCGTGCTGTTCGAGCCGGAGAAGAACGCCCTGAACGTGAAGCCCCAGCACCAGATGCTGCTGCGCGGCCTCAACCCCAGGTCCACCTACGCCTTCACCGTGCGCGACGACTTCGCGGAGGTGCGCTCCGGCTCCAATGGCCGCGTGCACACGGTGCTGTGCGTGGAGAAGGGCCCCAAGGCCGGGTCCGTGCGCAGCTCGCACCGCCTCTTCGAGACGGGCAAGCGCTACCAGGTGTCCGGCGTGCAGGACCTGCGCTGCCTCTTCCCCGACCTGCAGCTGACGGACAACGCGGGCGCGCTCGACTTCGACATCGTCGACGTGACGAACATGTCCCGCAAGGAACGCGCGGAGGCCCTGCGCGGCGCCAAGCGCTCCGAGCGGTAGCGAACAGGCACCCGGGCCTCCGCCCGGGAGCACGTCCAGCAGGCGGGCGGCTGATCCACTCCTGGTGCCGCCCTGACGCGCTGCTCCCGCGCGAGAGGGCAGTGCCTACCCTCACGGACATCCACTTCTTCTCTTCTGGAGTCCGTCCATGATGCCTGTCCTCTCCTCCACCGGCCTGGTGCTGCACAACCTGGGGCTCGCCGTGGGTTTCGGCGGTTCGCTCTTCGGCAAGGTGGCGCTCAACCCCGCCGTGAAGGTGATTGGCTCCCAGGCGGAGCGGGGACAGGTGGTGAACGCCGCGTGGAACGGCTTCAACATCGTCAACGCCGCGTCCGTGGGCCTGGCGGCCATCACCTGGCTGGTGGGCCGCTCGCACCTGACGGGCCGGGAGATCGACCGCACCACGCGCGGGCTGGTCATCGCGAAGGACGTGCTGCTGGGCGCCACCGTGGCGCTGGGCGCAGCCAACATCTTCGGCGGGGCGTACCTGGCGAAGCAGGCGCCGGAAGGCGCCGTCCCCGTGGAGTCGGGCCTCACGCCCACCGTGGGCACGCCGGAGAAGGCCGCGAAGACGATGCGGGCGCTGGACGCGGGCGGCATCGCGAACCTCGCCGCCATGGCGGGCGTCATCGGCATCACCGCCATCCTCAACATGCGCGCGGGGGCGTCCTCGCGCTGGTCACTGGTCGCCAGGTTCCTTCCGTAAGGGCTCACGGGGGCCGCCGTGCGTCACTTCCGCGGCCCGGCTCGAAAAGGATGGGAAGGGCACGTGGGCGCGGAGCCGGAAAACGGCACCGGGCCCACGGGTCTTTCTCCCATGGGCCCGGCGTGGTGATTCAGGCACCGCGGACAGCGAACCTCAGATGTCCAGGTTCTGCACGTCCAGCGCGTTGCGCTCGATGAACTCGCGGCGCGGCTCCACCGCCTCACCCATGAGCAGGGAGAAGATTTCGTCGCTCTCCACCATGTCCTCCACCCGCACCTGGAGCAGCGTGCGGCGGGTGGGGTCCATGGTCGTCTCCCAGAGCTGCTCCGGGTTCATCTCGCCCAGACCCTTGTAGCGCTGCAGGCCCAGGCCCTTCTGCGCGTCCTTGCGGACCGCGGCCAGCACCTCCTGCACGGAGAACGCCGTCACCTCGCCCGCGTCCACCAGGACGCGGTAGGGCGCCTTGCCCAGCGCGTTGAACACCTCGCGCAGGGCGACGAGCTCCAGGTACTCCGGCGAGGACAGGTAGGCCTGGTCGAAGACGGACTCGCGCATGGAGCCGTTCACGTCCGTGGTCACCACCAGCCGCTGGGCCTCCTGGTGCTCCGCGTCCTGCTCCAGCCGCGTGGACAGCCGGCCCACCACCTCCGGCATGCGCCGCTGGCAGTACTCGCGCATGGTGACGAGCTCCGCCTCCACCGCCGCCCCGTCCGCGAGCGTCTCCGAGCGCAGGCGGGTGGCCTGCACCAGCGCGTCCACGATGCGCGCGTCGCGGCGCTTGGCCTGCTTCTCCAGCCGCTCCTCGTAGGTGATGACCTTCTCCAGCAGCGCCTTGAAGTCGCTGCCGCCCAGCTCCCCGGCCGGCGTCTTCACCCGGCAGTGCTCCGCGGCGATGCGCAGCAGGTACTCGTTCAGCGCGCGCTCGTCCTTGACGTAGCTGTCCTTCTTGTTGCGCGTGACTTTGTAGAGCGGCGGCTGCGCGATGTAGACGTAGCCCCGGTCGATGAGTTCGCGCATCTGCCGGTAGAAGAACGTGAGCAGCAGCGTGCGGATGTGGCTGCCGTCCACGTCCGCGTCCGTCATCAGGATGATGCGGTGGTAGCGCGCCTTCTCCGGGTCGTAGTCCTCCGCCCCGATGCCCGTGCCCAGCGCGGTGATGAGCGTGACGATTTCGGCGCTGGTCAGCATCTTCTCGAAGCGCGCCTTCTCCACGTTCAGAATCTTGCCGCGCAAGGGGAGGATGGCCTGGTTGCGCCGGTCCCGGCCCTGCTTCGCGGAGCCACCTGCGGAGTCACCCTCCACGATGTACAGCTCGCTCTCGTGCGGGTCGCGGCTCTGGCAGTCCGCGAGCTTTCCGGGAAGGCCGCCGCCGTCCAGCACGCCCTTGCGGCGCACCGTCTCACGCGCCTTGCGCGCGGCGATGCGGGCGCGGCACGCGTCGCCAATCTTCGCCACGACCTTCTTGGCGAGCGGCGGGTTCTCCTCCAGGAAGGAGGCGAGCTGGTCGTTCACCATCTGCTCGACCAGGCCCTTCACCTCGCTGTTGCCCAGCTTCGTCTTCGTCTGGCCCTCGAACTGGGGGTTGGAGAGCTTCACGGAGATGACCGCGGACAGGCCTTCACGGGCGTCCTCACCTGTGGGCGTCTCCTTCAGGTCCTTCCAGACGCCGCCCTTCTCCGCGTAGCTGTTGAGCGTGCGCGTGAGCGCGGCCTTGAAGCCGGACAGGTGGCTGCCACCCTCGTGGGTGTTGATGTTGTTGGCGAAGGTGAAGATGCGCTCGTCGTAGCCATCGTTCCACTGCATGGCGATTTCCAGCGACACGCCCTCGCGCTCCGACTTGATGTAGACGGGCTTGTCGTGCAGCGCTTCCTTCGCCTTGTTGAGGTACTCCACGAAGGAGGAGATGCCGCCTTCGAACTTGAAGTCGTGCTCCTTCTGGGTGCGCTCGTCGCGGATGGTGATGTGCAGGCCCGCGTTGAGGAACGCGAGCTCGCGCAGGCGCTGGCTGAGCGTCTCGAAGTTGAAGTCCACCGTCTCCATCACCATGGAGTCCGGCTTGAAGTGGATGGTCGTGCCGCGCTTGTCCGTGGTGCCCACTTCCTGGGGCGAACCGTTGGACACGCCGCGCGCGTAGGACTGCTCGTAGATCTTGCCGGCGCGCTGGACGCGGACCTTGAACCACTCCGACAGGAAGTTCACGCAGGTGACGCCCACGCCGTGCAGGCCGCCGGACACCTTGTACGCGCCGTTGCCGAACTTGCTGCCGGCGTGCAGCTCCGTGAGCACCACCTCCAGCGTGTCCTTGCCCTTGAACTTGGGGTCGGGGTGCGGGCCCACGGGGATGCCGCGGCCGTTGTCCTGGACGCTGAGTGAGCCATCCACGTGGATGATCACGTCGATGTCCGTGCAGTGGCCGGCGAGGGCCTCGTCCACGGAGTTGTCGACGACCTCGTACACGAGCTTGTGGAGCCCGTAGGTCATCGTGTCGCCGATGTACATGCCGGGGCGCTTGCGGACGGCCTCCAGCCCTTCGAGCTTGGTGATGGCGTCCGTCCCATACTCGGCGGGCGGCGCGGCCGGCGCGACACCGGTAGCGGGGGTCTTTTCCATGTGAAGCGTGTCCTTGGGAAAGGCTGCCGTTGCGACAGGGCTCAAGCCCGTTGTGCCTACCACCACCGGGCATCCCGGACAAGCTCCGGGAGCCCACGCAAGGCTGCGGAAAGATTCATGAATCAGGCGTCGAAACGCGGGGGCGGGAGGCGGTCCTCCAGCGCCGCGATCAGCTCTTCATAAACAGCCTTGCGGGCGAAAAGATGTCGTGTGACGAGCACCCTTCCCTCTTCCTTGAGGAACAGGCCCAGCACGCTCCCCTTGCGGCCGACCCGGCGCACGGAATCAATCTGTCCCCAGTGCAACTCCAGCGGCTGGCCGCTGAAGGGCCGGGCCACCCGCACGCCCGCGGCGTCCAGGGTGATGCCCCATCCGGCGCGAGGGCGCAGGCGGTGGACGGAGACGAGGAAGGTCAGCATCAGGCCCGCGCTGATGCCGGCCCGCGCCATGGCGACCAGCCCCCCGCCGCCCCGGTAATCCGCCAGGGCCCAGGCGGTGAGGACCGCCAGGAGGCACGCGCCCAGGATGAGGGAGATTCGGGTGGGACGCGGATCGAACGAGAAGAAGCGCGGGGTCATGGTGGCGGGCCCAGAAGGGGTGGAAACCTAACCCCCTGGCGCGCGGTGTGCGCGTCCTTTCCTCCGGGGCTGTTCTTTGGCCGTCGTCCCCGCGCATAGGCTCCCGGCCCGCAATGACGGATGCCGAGCTCACCCTTCGACTGCACACCAACCTCATCGCCTTCAAACGCCTGCAAGCCGAGCGCGGCCCGCTGCGCCACCTGTGCCTCCCTGGCGTGGACGCGTTCGCGCTGCCTGGCTACCAGGACGCGCACTTCCAGCAGGTCCTCTTCACGGACGCGGACGCGCTGGCGGCCGCGCTGCCGGCCGTCGCGGACTTCTACCGGGGGCACGGGCTGTCGCGCTGGCGCGTCACCCTGACGCCGGGGCAGAGGGACGCGGCGCGGGTGCTGGGCGCGGCGGCCTACCGGCCGGACTTCACCGTGGTGGCCATGGGGGCCTGGCTGCACGAGCTGCCGGACGCGGCGCCCGGCGTGCCGGTGGAGACCGTGGAGGACCTGGACGAACTGGTGGAGATCAACGTCCACACCTATGGCGCGGAGTGGCGGGACATCCTCTCCGTGTGGCAGCGACCGCCCCGCCTGCCGGTGCACACCGTGGTGGCGCGCGAGCACGGCCGGGCGCTGTCCTGCGGGCTGGTGGTGGACGTGGCGGACACGGCGGGCGTGTACCTGGTGGCCACCCACCCGGAGGCCCGGGGGCTGGGGCTCGCGTCAGCGGTGATGCGGGGCATCATCCGCGAGGCGCGCAGGCGCGGGTGCACCGCGATGGTGCTCCAGTCCACCCAGGCGGGCATCCGCGTGTACCGGCACCTGGGCTTCCGTGACCTCGGTCCCTGGGAGCACTGGGTGCCCCAGGAGCCCTGAAGGGGCGCTGCTTCAGCGCAGCGCCTCCAGCTCCTCCAGCGTCTCCAGCACCCGCTGGGGCTCCTCCAGGCCGTGGAGCCGATCCGCCAGCCCGCGCCCGGCGAGCCTGGCCACGTGCGCCAGCCGCATCAGCCGCGCGCGGCCCACGTGGCCGTCCACCAGCGCCACCACCAGCCGCAGGGGCTGGTTGTCCGGCGCATCCATCTTCAGGGGCCGGGCCAGCGTCACCAGCGCCGCCACCGGGGCCGCGCCGGCCACGAACGCGTGCGGCACCGCCACGCCGTTGCCCACCTGGGACGGGGCATGGACCTCGCGCCGGCGCAGGCCCTCCGCGAGCGCCGCCCCGTCCACGCCGGGCAGGGCCGCCGCCAGCCGCCCGGCCGCCACGTCGAGCGCGTCCTCGTAGTCCCCGCAGGACAGCTGCACCACCACCCGCTCCGGGGACAAGAGCGGCGCCAGCGGGGGCACGGGTTCGTTGCCGCGCACCTCGCGCAGGGGGAACTCCGCGTCCAGGAAGGCCCGCACGCGCGCCAGCTGCGCGCCCGTGAGCTTGCGGCGCGCGATGTCCAGCATCAGCGTCCCCGCGGCGGGCACGTCCTCCAGGTAGCCCGCCACGTACGGGCTCACCCGGTTGGCCACGTCCATGAGCAGCCCCGGGGGCACGTCCAGCTCCCGGGCAATGGCCGTCAGCCGCTCCTGCGTGGGCGGCGCGTCCACGCCGTTCTCCACGCGGCTCAGGTACGCGCTGGACACGCCGATGCGCCGGGCCAGGTCGCGCAGGGACAATCCGGCATCCACCCGCAACAAGCGCAGGGTCGCTCCCAGGTGCATGGCGCTCAGCTCCGCGCGCCCAGCGGCTGCGCCGTCTCCGGAGGCGTCCCCCGCGGCCGTGACTGCTCCGGGGTCTGGGCCAGCACCGTCGCCCCCTCCGGGTGACGCACGAGCAGCAGCGAGGCGGGCGCGTCGCGCACGATTCGCTCACGCTGCACGCCGAACAACCGGTCTTCCAGGCCCCACTCGGCCCCCAGGCCCACCACCACCAGGTCGTACCCCGCCTTCGCTTCTTCCAGCGCGGCCTCTTCCGGCGACATGTGGCGCACCACCTTCAGCTTCACGCAGGCGCCCTCGTCCGCGGGGAACAGCTCCTCCACCTGCGCGCGGCCCGCGCCCGAGCCCTCCGGCGAGGTCACGTGCAGCACCGTCACCTCCGCGCCGGCCTGCTTCACCAGCCGCCGCGCCAGGCCCAGCGCCGCGCGGTCATGCCGGGTGCCCACGAAGGGCACCAGCACCCGGCGCACCTGCGACAGGCCACGGTCCACCAGCACCGCCACCGTGCCGCCCGCCTCCTGCATGACTTCATGCACCGTGCCGCCCAGCACCGTCTGGCTGAAGAGCGGCTTGTGCCAGCCCAGCAGCACCAGGTCCGCGCGCTTGGCCTGCGCCGTGCGGCAGATGTCCCGCGCGGGCTCCGACGACACGAACGACAGCGTGCGCACGGACAGCCCCAGCTTCTCCGCGCGGCCCACCAGGGGCGCCAGCGCGCCGCTGGACGCGGCGGACGGGTCCAGCGCCTCCTCCCCGCGGGCCTTGAGCGAGCGCTCCGGAGACAAGAGGTGCAGCGCGTAGAGGTTCGCCTCGTTGCGCTCGCCCGACAGCGCGCGAGACAGCACCGCCATGCCCGGACCGGCCTGCCCGTGCGACACGCACAGCAGCACCGTGTACGCGGACGCGGGCAGCGACGGCTCCGGCGCGCCCAGCAGCTGGTCGCGCGCCTGCTCCTCCGCGGAATACAGCAGGCGCAGGAACGGCGTGGTCATGAAGGTCGTGACCAGCGCCATGATGACCATCATCGTGAAGAGCGTGGGCGAGATGACGCCCAGGTCCAGGCCCAGGTTGAGCACGATGAGCTCCATCAGGCCCCGCGTATTCATCAGGATGCCGATGGCGCCCGCCTCCCGCCACCGCAGGCCCGTGAGGCGCGCGGCCACCGCGCTGCCGCCGAACTTGCCCAGGCACGCCAGGACGATGATGGCGCCGCAGGTGAGCCACGCCTCTGGCGAGGACAGCAGGCCCAGCTGCGTGCGCAGGCCGCTGAAGGCGAAGAACACGGGCAAGAGCAGCACCACGGCCACGTCCTCCAGCTTCTCCGCCAGCGCCACCGCCAGCCCGCCCTCCTTGGGAATCACCGCGCCGAACATGAAGGCGCCAAAGAGCGAGTGGATGCCGATGGACTCGGTGGTCCACGCGGAGCCGAGCAGCAGCACCAGGGTGATGGCCACCACGTTCTGGGTGAGCCCCTCGCGGTTGGCCACGCGCGCGCCCAGCCGGGCGAGGAACGGCTTCACCAAGAGCAGCATGAAGGCGATGTAGAGCAGCGCGAACACCGTGGTGAGCCCCGCCTGCGCCAGGTCCGACGCGCGCACCAGCGACACCACGAACGCCAGGATGCACCACGCCGTCACGTCGTCCACCGCCGCGCACGCGATGGCGATGGCGCCCAGCTTCGACTGCATCAGCCCGCGCTCGGTGAGGATGCGCGCCAGCACCGGGAAGGCCGTGATGCTCATGGACACGCCCATGAACAGCACGAACGAGGAGAACGGCACGTCCGGGCTGGACAGCGACTTGTACAGCCACAGCGCGCCCGCCCCCGCGCCCAGGGCGAACGGGACGACGATGCTGGAGTGGCTGATGGCCACCGACGCGTGCCCCCGCCCCTTCAGCAGCTTGGGGTCCAGCTCCAGGCCGATGAGGAACATGAAGAGCACCAGGCCGACCTCGGCCAGCATCTTCAGGAACGGCATGGACTCCGGCGGGAACAGCCAGCGCATGGCTTCCGGCGCCAGCCAGCCCAGGAGCGACGGACCCAACGCGATGCCCGCCACCACCTCCGCGATGACCAGGGGCTGCCCCAGCCAGCGAGCGCCCCGGCCAATGAGCCGGGACACCGCGATGATGACGATGAGCTGGACCAGGAGCTGGGCGAGCATGTGGGGATTCATCGGACAGGCCTCGCCGGGAAAGTGTTAAGGGAGCACTTACCAGTGGCTCGCGCGCAGCGTCAATGCGCGCGGGCAGGGCCGCCCGCGGCAGAAGACACACCCGGAGTCTCAGGCGGCTTCGGGGACCTTGTTGGCCGCCACGGCCTTGAGGAGCGTCTCCACGTCCACCGGCTTGCGCAGGTAGCCGCAGGCGCCCATCTCCTCGGCGACCTGGCGCGCGTTGGCGGAGGCGGAGAAGACGAGCACGGGGATGTCCCGCCACGCCTCCACCTGGCGCATCTGCCGGCCGAAGGTGGCGCCGTCCATCACCGGCATCATCATGTCCAGCAGGACCAGGGACGGCACCACCGGCTCCCGGCGGAGCACCTCCAGCGCCTGGAGGCCGTTGCCCGCACCGAACACGGTGTAGCCCGCGTCGCGCAGGACCTCCTCCAGCGCCTCCCGCAGGTCCGTATCGTCATCCACCACCAACACCGGCCGACTCACTCGCGCGTCTCCTTCTCCAGCGGCAGCTCCAGCGTGAAGCGCGCGCCCTCTCCGGCGTCGGGCTCCGCCCAGGCCCGTCCGCCGTGCGCCTCCGCGGCGCGGCGGGCGAGGTAGAGCCCCAGGCCCAGGCCTCCATACGAATGCGAGCTGACCGCGCGGCCGAAGCGCTCGAAGATGCGCTCCACCTGGTCCACGGGCACGCCGATGCCCCGGTCGCGCACCTGGATGCGCGCGAAGCTCCCTTCCCGCCCCACGTCCACCTCCACCGGCCGTCCCGGACCGAACTTGAGCGCGTTGGATATCAACGCCGCCACGGCCTGGTCCACCCGGAGCCGGTCCCACGTCCCCCAGAGTCCGCGGCGGGGAGACTGGCGCAATTCGCACCCGGCCGCGCGGGCCTCCGCCTGGTAGCGGTCCAGCACCTCGGAGACCAGCTCCTCCAGGTCGAAGCGCTCGGGCATGAGCGACAGCTCGCCGCTGGACAGCTGCGACACGTCCAGGAGCCCCTCCACCAGCGTGCCCAGCCGGCGCACCTGGCGCACGCTGCGCTCCAGGCGCGTCACCACGTCCGGCTCCAGCCGGTGCGCCTCCGAGCGCTGCAGCAGCGTGCCCAGCTGCAGCCGCAGCGTGGTGAGCGGCGTGCGCAGCTCGTGCGCGGCCACGGTGAGGAACTCGTCGCGCAGGCGCACCGCCTCGCGCGCCTCCTGGAAGAGCCTCGCGTTCTCCAGCACCAGCCCCGTCCTGCGCGCCAGCTCCTGCGCCAGCGACAGGTCCACCGGCGCGAGCGTGCGCTCCCCCAGCGTGCCCATGGACAGCACGCCCAGCCGGCCCTCGTTGCCGGGCAGGGCCACGTTCACCACCGAGCGCAGCCCCAGCCCCTCGATGGCGCGCTGGTGCGCCACGTCCCGGGTGATGGGCTCCGGGCGCTGGCGCACGTCCGGCATGAACTCCGGCTGGCCGGTGCGCAGCACGTGCGCGGGGCCCGCGGCGGCCTGGGGGTCCAGCGGGAAGCGCTGGTCCAGCTTCCAGGCATGGGCGCGCCGCTCCGCGTCCGGGTGCGCGAGCGCCACCAGCCGCAGGCCGCCCTGGTCCGGGTCCTGGAGGAAGAAGGCGCACCAGTCCGCCACCCGGGGCACCATCAGCTGCACCAGCTGATCCAACCGCGCCGCCTGCTCCAGGGACGCGGTGAGCAGCTCGCTGGCCTTGGACAGGATGTCCCGGTCCACCTCCGCCCGCGCGCGCTCGCGCCGCACGCGCGTCTCATCCAGTTCGCGCGCCACCGCCGGGCCCAGCCGGGCCAGCCGGTCCTTGGAGAAGCAGTCGCGCGCGCCCGCCTTCATCAGCGTGACGGCCTGGTCCTCGCTCAGCTGGCTGGACAGGACGATGAGGGGCACGTCCCGCCCCTGCGCGTGCAGGAGCGACAGCACGTCCAGCGCGCTGAAGCGCGGCAGCCGGTAGTCGCACAGCACCAGGTCCCAGGGGCCGGTGGCCAGCGCGTCCCGCAGCGCCTCCAGCGTCTCCACGCGCCAGGCCGTGGGCAGGTAGCCCGCCTGCTCCAGCTCCGCCGTCACCAGCGCCGCGTCGTTGGCGCTGTCCTCCACGAGCAACAGCCGGAAGGGCGTCATGCCCGGGCTCCGCCCATCAGCCCCGGGGCCGGACAGCGCCCCTGCGGCCGGGAGCCTCGTGCTGCATCCATTCGCGTTGCTCCTCCCGTGGGGTGTGGGCCGCTTTCACCACATGCTAGTGGCCCTCCCTGTCACGCCAGCGGGAGAAATGGCGGACGTTCAGCACCGAGCGCTGGCTGGTGAACGTCCCCAAGCCAGCGCCCCACCCCACGGAGGGCGACATCCCTGGATTACCAGGAAACGTCGTACTCGGTATCCAGCAGGGACAGCTGCCGCCCGTGCACCTGGACGTCCTGGGCGCCCACGGCCTCCAGGGCGGCCTGGAGCACGCCCTCGTGGTACGGCGCGGGCATGAAGTCCCGGCGCATCACGAAGCGGGCGCTGTGGTCTCCCGTCCAGAGGACGCTGCGCTCGCCATAGGTCACCGCGGCGCGGTAGCCCTCGGCCATGTGCTGGAGCATCCGCCAGGGGTTGCTGGCGGCGGCCTGCATCAGCTCCCGGCCGAACATGGAGGCCAGGAAGTCCACCGTGGCCTGCGTCCCGATGTACCGCAGCGCCTGCTCCCAGTCGCCCAGCTGCGGGCGCAGGACCCGCGTCACCTCCGCGGTCATCTCCAGGAAGCGCGTCACCGGGTACAGCTCCGCGGCGTTGAGCTCCTTCAGCCCGGACGCCGCCAGGCACTTCGCCCCGGCACCCTCGCCCTGGAGGAAGTTCACCACCCCCACCACGCCCTGGAAGAACATCCCGCGCGCCCCGTCTTCCGGGGTCGCGGCCAGGCACCGCTCCGTCAGGTGCCACGCCGCGAACTCCTCCGCCCAGCCCGCCGCCCTCGTCGAACCTTCCACCGGTCCGCGATCCATACCGACCTCACTTCCACCTCAGGCGCTGGAATCGGCCCCCATGTTTCGTGGGTCCATCCGCCAGCGCAGCCCTTCCCCCTCACAGGTGCCGGGGCCCACGCCCCGCTCACACCGTGCAGCCCAATCACACAATTCCGCCAAAACGACAAGAAATCCCCGTAAGCCAGGAAGTACCTGTCATTATCCAGCAGCTTACACAAATCTAATGGGGGCGCGGACGGGCTTTCTCGTTGCCTGAGAAACAAATGGGGGTCAGGCCCCTCACTCCAGGGCCTACCCGGAGAGGGCGGCCTGGGCGGCGGCGACGGCGGTTCCCGAGGCGGCGGCGCGGTGGCCGGCGGCGTGGAGGGCGCGCTCGATGGCGCCCACGGTGACGAGCACGTCCCCGGGGCTGACGCGGTTCATGTGGCCCACGCGGAAGTAGCGCGGCTTGATTTCAGGGTGGAGGCCGCCGGCGATGGCCACCCCCTGCGCCTTCACGCGGCCCACGAGCGACGCGTCCACGCCGTCCGGGTAGTACACGGCGCTCAGGGTGTTGGCGGCCACGGCCTCCGAGCTGGGCACCAGCTTGAGGCCCAGCGCGCTCCAGGCGGCGCGGAAGGCGCGGGCCATGCGGCGGTGGCGCTCGAAGCGGGCCTCCATGCCCTCCGCGAGAATCTGTCCCAGGCTGACGTCCAGCGCGCACACCAGGGACGTGGGTGGGGTGGCGAAGTAGGCGGGCTTGCCGGCTTCGTAGGCCTCCATGATGGGGAGCCACTCCGCCCAGTCCGCGTACACGCTGGCGACGGGCGCCTTGCGCGCCTTCCACGCGGCGATGGCGCGGGGGCTCACCGTGAGGAGCGCCAGGCCTGGGGGCACGCCGACCGCCTTCTGGCTGGCGGTGAGGTAGACGTCCGCGCCCCACGCGTCCTGGTGGAAGGACTCACCGGCGGTGGCGCACACGCCGTCCACCACGGCCAGGACGCCGTGCTGGCGCGCGGCCTTCACCAGCGGCTCCACGGGCGCGAGCACCGCGGTGGAGGTGTCCACGTGGGTGACGGTCATCAGCTTGAAGCCGCCGTTTCGCAGCTCCGCCTCCACCTGGGCCACGTCCGGGGCGCCGCCCACGCTGGCGGCGCGCACGTGCGTCACCTTCGCGCCGTGGCGCTCCAGGATGTGGGCCATGCGGTCGCTGAAGTAGCCGGTGTTCACCACCAGCGCGCGGTCGCCGGGCTCGATGAGGTTGGCCACGGCGAGCTCCATGGCCAGGGTGCCGCTGCCGGAGACGACGAAGGGCTGCGCGCCGGGGGCGAGCGACACCTCACGCAGGCGCTTGAGGGCCCGTCCGAAGGTGGCGATGAAGCCCGCGTCCAGGTGACCGGGCACCGGCCCGGACAGCGCCTGCAACACGTCCGCGTCCACGTCCACCGGCCCGGGAATCATCAACAGGTCTCTCACGGCGCCACTCCTCCTGGAGGCCCCCTCCGGACAGCCGGAGGGCGGTCCCCCACTGTGAGCAGCGCGGGCCCGGCTTGTCCACGCAGGAAAAAGAAGACGCCGGAGCCCCGTACGAAGGGGCCCCGGCGTCTGTGACTTCAGGAAGCGAAGCGGTGGACTAGCGGTACGTCGCGGTCACGCTGTCCGCGCGGGCCACCTGGCCGGCCGAGAACTGGTTCATGCAGTTGTCGTCGGTGTAGTCCATGAAGTTGTAGATGGGGTCCGCGCCGCCGCCCGCGCAGGTGTCGCGGTTGGCGGGGCAGCCGTAGGCGGGCGAGGCCTCCGGGGGCGTGTCGCTGACGGAGTCGCCCGGGTTGTTACAACCGCCCTGGAACGTGTGGTACAGGCCCAGCCAGTGACCCACTTCGTGCGTGCCCGTGTCACCCTCGTTGTAGGGGGCCGCGGTGCCGCCGGGGACGCTGCTGAAGAGGATGACCACGCCGTCCATCTTCGGCTGGCTGGTGTAGCTGGAGGGGAAGGTCGCCCAGCCCAGCAGGCCGCCGCCCAGGTTCGCGGAGTAGATGTTCAGCGACTCCGGGCCACCCTTGCGCAGCGCGGACTTCATCTTCTTCTCCGCAGCGGAGCCGCTGCGCAGGTTGTACCACTGGCTGTTCGTGGTGCGGTCCGTGCCCGCCAGCGTGAACTTGAACGGGGTGTTGGAGTACGCCGCGTTCAGCACGTTCATCTGCGCGGTGATCTGCGAGTCCGGGATGTCGCCGTTGGCGATGCCCGTCCCGGCGCGGATGACGTGGAAGTACACGGGCACGTTCACCGAGCCCACCGCGCGCTTCGCGGACACGCCGCGGGCCGCGATCGCCGCGTCGACCTCGAGCTTCTCATCGGCGGTCAGCTCGACGGTCGCACAGCCACGGTGCGGGACGGCCTGGGCGTTGGTCTCTTCAGTGGGAGCGGGAGTCTGCTCCTCGGTGGTCGGAGCGCTGCTGCTGCAACCGGCCAGGGACATCAGGGTGCCAACGACCACCGCGAATCGACCACTGCGCTGCGCGACGTGACGAAGCATTGTTTCCCAACTCCTCAGGAAAAGGGTGAAACAGTGATACGCGGATGAAACAGTGCAAGTCAAATCACGCGATAAAATTGTACTCGCGGTAAAACGCTCAAGGCAGACCAAGCGTCACAGGGCCGGGAGACGGCCTGTCCGTGAATCACCCTGGAAATGGAAAATGCCGGAGCCCCCTTGAACGGGGACCCCGGCATCCGAAAAACGGCCACAGCCCTGCGTGATTTTTCTAGCGGTACGTGGCGGTGAGGCTGTCCGCGCGGGCCACCTGGCCCGCGGTGAACGAGTTCATGCAGCTGTCGTCCGTGTAGTCCATGAAGTTGTAGATGGGGTCCGCGCCACCCCCGGAGCAGGTGTCACGGCCGGCGGGGCAGCCGTACGCGGGCGAGGCCTCCGGGGGCGTGTCGCTGACGGAGTCACCCGGGCTGGCGCAGCCGCCCTGGAACGTGTGGTACAGGCCCAGCCAGTGACCCACTTCGTGCGTGCCCGTGTCGCCCAGGTTGTAGGGGGACGCCGTGCCGCCGGGGACGCTGGTGTAGAGGATGACCACGCCGTCCTTCTTCGGCTGGCTGGTGTAGCTGGAGGGGAAGGTCGCCCAGCCCAGCAGGCCACCGCCGATGTTCGCGGTGTAGAGGTTCAGCGACTCCTTGCCACCCTTGCGCAGGGTGTTCTTCATGTTCGTCTCGGCGGAGCTGCCCGGCGTCACGGTGTACCAGGTGCTGTTGGTCGTGCGGTCCGTGCCGGCCAGCGTGAACTTGAACGGCGTGTTCGCGTACGCCGCGTTCAGCACGTTCATCTGCGCGGTGATCTGCGAGTCCGGGATGTCTCCGTTGGAGAGGCCCGTGCCCTTGCGGATGACGTGGAAGTACACGGGCACGTTCACCGAGCCCACCGCGCGCTTCGCGGACACGCGGCCCGCGATCGCCGCTTCGATCTCCAGCTTCTCGTCGGCGGACGGCTCCACGGTCGCGCAGCCACGGTGCGGAATGGCCTGGGCGTTGGTGGTCTCCTCCGCGGGAGCGGGGGTCTGCTCCTCGGTGGTGGGGGCGTTGCTGTTACAGCCCGCCAGGGACATCAGGGTGCCAACGACCACCGCGAATCGACCGCTGCGCTGCGCGACGTGACGAAGCATGGGTTCCCAACTCCTCGAAAAGTAGGGGGGAGCGGGAATACGGTTTTTGTGACTTCCGAGTCAATACGCGGACAGTCACGGAAACAAAGCAAAACGTTACGAACCCGTACGATGTCTCGCCGGGTGAAGCCTCCAGGTGTCTTCTTCACCCGGAAGCCGTTTCGCGCCCCGGCAATCCCTGACGCGGCGGGCTGGCTCAGGGCGTTGAAGCGGGGGCCGGGGCCGCGGTGCCGCCCGGGTCCGGGG
>NZ_RAWC01000188.1:0-18005 GCF_003611685.1 Corallococcus sp. CA049B
CTTCCAACGGCTGTCGCGCCGCGTGGGGGACCTGAAGGCAGAGAGACTGCGTCACACGTACCAGACGACGTTCTGGTACGCCTTCGGCCCTCCGGAGAACGTGGTGGAGGAGGTCATCCACACGCTGCGGCCCCGGGTGACGAAGGGCTGGAAGATCGCGGGCGTGGAGTGGTGGCTGTCGCGGATGCGGGCCACGGACGTGCGGGTGGACTTCCACCAGGACCGGGACGAGCGGCTGGCGCTGGCCACGGGGAAGCTGGTGCACCCGGTGCGCTCGTCGGTGTTGTTCCTCAACCGGGTGCGGGGCGGCGCGCTGGCGGTGACGCGGGAGCTGCCGTGTGAGGACAACCCGTCGCTCGCGCCGGACCGGCTGGAGGACCTGACGCTGGTGGCGCCGCGCCCCAACCGGCTGGTGGTGTTCGACGGGACGCTGACGCACGGGGTGCTGGACGCGGACAACCAGGTCCCGGACGGGAAGCTGCCGGGGCCTTCGCGCGAGCGGCGCACGCTGGTGATGAACTGGTGGGGCCACCGCCCCACGGACGTGCCCCGGTGGAGCGAGACGCGCTTCTACCGGGCGCTGGCCAGCTGACGGGCGGTCTCGCGCAGGCGGTGGGTGACGCGCTCGGCCCACTCGGGCTCGACCTCCATGCAGGCGGGGCGGCGGCCCAGGCGCAGGGCGGCCGACGGCATGGAGCCGCTGCCGGCGAACGGATCCAGCACGGTGTCACCGGGGCGGCTCCAGGTGCGGACCAGGGGCTCCAGCACGGAGAAGGGCTTGTGGTGCGGGTGGCCGCCCCACTGCGCGGCCTCCGCGTCATCGTCGTAGCCGCCGACGACGGCCCACACGGTGGGGGCGTCCCCGGGGGCGAGCACCGGCGCGGGCGTGCGGGCGATGACGAGGGCGACCTCGTAGACGCGCAGCATCTGCTCGTTGGCGTTCTTGTCGGTGGTGCGCTTGCCCCAGACGTATTCGCCGCGCAGGTGGGTGTAGCCCAGGCCGTGCGCGGCGGTGAGGATGGGCTCCTTGCCCAGCAGGTTGGTCCAGATGATGAGGGGCGCGTCCGGGGTGAGGTGCGCGGTGGCGCGCGTGAGCCAGGCCTCGGAGAAGACGCGGTAGTCGCGCACGGACTCGAAGCGGACGATGGGGTTGCGGTCGATCTTCTTGTTCGCGCGGGGGTCGCGCAGGTCTCCGCCCTTGCGGCGCCGGGTGAGCAGGCAATAGGGCGGGTCCGTGTGGAGCAGCGAGGCGCGGGTGTCGCCGAGGGCGGCCCGGTAGCCCTCGGGCTCGCGCGCGTCGGCGCGGACGCAGCGCAGGGATTCGGGCGTGAGGTCGGAGGTCATCGTGTGGAGCCGAACCCTACCCGTTCCAGCGACGGGCCGCCGCGTATTCCACCTGCCCGCGGGCGAGCGCCAGGGGTGTGGCGATTGTAATGCCTGCTCACATTTCAGAAGATAGACGTAGCCCATTCAACCTCCGCTCGCACATCCCACTCAACATGAGGACTGCCATGATGCGCTTGAAGCATTGGATGCTGGCCGCTGCCGTCAGTCTGGCAATGGGTTGTGGAGGTTCGTCAGCGGACGTCGAGGAGGAACTGCAAGCGTCCTCGCAAGAGCTCGCCGGGTGTACCGCGCTGTGTTCTACGGGTTCGGTGAGCTGCCCATCCGCGACGTCGAGTTGCTCGTCGGTCGATTACCAGGGCGTGACCTGCAACGGCGTCTTCTACGCCTGCCCGACGGACCCTGATCCGACCTGCGACGATGTTCGCTGCTCTCTCATGCACAAGAGGGCCTGCTCTGAGTCCGAGATGGGAGAGACCATCGACTGCTGCTATTCCGCAAGCGATCCTGGAACTTGCGAGTGCACCGGCTCCATCTGGTGGTGCTCGTAGTCAGGCCCGCCGTGGCTGAGTGAGTCCTGTCGCATCGGGTGGGCATCCCGCCTGCTCGCCCGATGCGGTGCATGGGTGCGAGGCGAGACACCGAAGCCCAGCATCGATGGGAACGCCGGTTCCTGGACTGAGTTGGGATTCAGGCTCAGGGGAAATTGAGGCCATTCCACTGTGCTGTCCGGGTGCCATCCACATCCGTGACGCGCAGTTGGTATCCATCAAGTACTGCGCTGTTGACATCGAACTCCAGGATCAAGGTCGTCTCAGACTCGGCCGTAATGGGTCCGGTCTGAAAGGGCGGAAAGGATTGCCACTCCTTTCCCTGCCGGTCCACCAGCACGGCTTTCCCGATGGTCCATGGCTTCTTGTCGGCCGTCGTCAGCACCCACTGCACGGCCCTCCGCGGGCCCGCCGTGAACATGGCACCTTTTCCCAGCCGGAGTGAGCACGGGCGCCTGCATTTGGCGGACCCAACAGTTGAATCAACCCCGATGCCAGGAAGCTCCGTCGAGGCCACCAGGAGCTCCCGAAGCCCCATTGGCGCACTCGCGCTCCCTCCCGGGACAACACCTTCCCGCCGCAAGCGCTTGAGTTCCGCGCGAAGTTGCTGCACTTCCTGGCGGTACGACTCCGCGGAACGCGCCCGTCGGTAGACCTCCACCTGCCGATCCACGGCGCCAGAGTCCACCACCAAGGTCAAAGACAACCTTGAGGGAAGCGCCGAGCCCACATCCTTGAAGGGAATGGACAGCTTCAAGCTGCTTCCCCCCTGCAAGTCATCGGACGGCACGAGCACGAGCACGGAGCTGCCCGTGCTCACCCGTGCGAACTGTGCTCGTGACTCCAGGCTCAGTTGGTCCTGCTGGATGTCGGTATCAAAGAGGAGCGTCGTGCTCACCCCAGGCCCGATGTAGATGGGGCGCGTCCCTACTCCGTCCGCTCCCACTTCCATCCGGAGCGTCCCCTCAGCCGCATCGTTTCCGACGGGAGAAGCCGCCAATACATGGGTCGACCAGAGAAGAATCGGAAGCGCGACGAACAGACAGGAGGGCACGATGGGGAGGGCTCCTCGAACCGGGGCAGCAGGAGCTCCCTTCTATCATGGGGCGTTACGTGCACCTGCCGTTCGCGGATGACTCACCTCCACGAGTAGGCGTCGATGCGGCGAAGCGCCTACTACCTGGGCTCGTAGTACACGTTGAGACGCCTGACCGCCAATAGACCGAACAACTGGTTCGGGACCCACCGGGTCGTGGCGGTGTCCGGCCCATAGCGCTCGAAGTCCACCGCGTGGCCGTATTGAGTGTTGCTCTTGTCGAAGTACTCCATGCAAATGGGGAAGGCCCTCCCGTCAGGTAGGATGGCCTCCATGAAGTACAACCGGGTGATCAGCGGATAGAACACCGCGCGGCCCTTCAATTTCGTCCCTGCCGGCATGGCACTGCGCCTCGCCCCCTCCGGTTTGACGATGCCCTGGATGGGTCCTTCACGGATCTCCGTCTGGAAATTATTAGTCTCATCCAGCGAGACGCCGGTGAAGGTTTGCATGCCGAGCCTCAACTCCGCCATGCCCTCCTTGGCTCCCGCCGGGCACGGTTCGCTCCGATCCCTTATCGTGTTGGCACTGCCGCCCGCGCACGACGCACCCACGCAGGCCGCAACGGCTGCTCCAGCGATCTTCCGCATGACACCGCCGTCCGCTCGCAGGGACTTCACGGAGGTTGTCGCAACCTCGGAAGGCTCGGTCGTAGCCGGCTCCGCCGCAGCGGAAACACCCGCATCCGGCGAAGACGCCACCGCGAGCACGGCGGCATCGGGAAGACTCGGGGTTGGTGTCACGGACGAACTTCCTTTCTCAGACACAGGCGCTACGGCAGGTGGAGGCCGGTCCGGCGTCAGTCGCGCCAGCCCGAAGATCAAGAAGCCCAGCAGCAGTGCTCCCAGGCCGAGCACCGCGCCGGAACGACGGCGCCGCTTCGGCTGGACGGCCTCCGCGGGTACGGACGGTTCCGAAGGCGCCGACTCCCG
Source organism: Corallococcus sp. CA049B (assembly GCF_003611685.1). Classification (NCBI taxonomy): domain Bacteria; kingdom Pseudomonadati; phylum Myxococcota; class Myxococcia; order Myxococcales; family Myxococcaceae; genus Corallococcus; species Corallococcus sp. CA049B. Next base: position 3,924 of record NZ_RAWC01000188.1, read on the forward strand.
GGCTTGCGCTGTCTGCTCCGTGGAGTTGCCAGGAAACTGCGACAGCGACACCACGCCCCGGTCCAGTTCGGACGCATCTGGATCCGCCGGGACGTCCAGCGAGACCTTCCAGTCCGCGTGGCGCTTGTCCTTCGCCGCGTCCCAGAGCGCCTGCAGCAGCGTCTCCGTCCCCGAGTAGCGATCCTCGGGGCGCTTGGAGAGCAGCCGCATTGCGATGTCCGACAGGCTGGAGGGGACCTTGGGGTTGATGTCCTTCGGCGCGCGCGGCACCACCGTCTCGATGGCGGGCAGCAATCGCTCGTAGGGAAGGCGTGGGTCGAAGGCGTAGCCGTCCGTCAGGGACTCGTAGAGCAGCGCGCCCAGCGCATACAGATCGCCCGGGATGCCCGCGTCGAAGTTCGCTCCGGACTTCCAGGAGCCTTCGCGCAGGAAGGTCACGCACTCGGGAGGCAGGAGGTGCGGCGACGCGGGCGCCACGCCCACGGTCAGCGTGGAGGCCCCCGGGATGCGCGCCGTGCCCAGGTCGATGAGGATGGGACGCTCATCCAGGCGGCGGATGAGCAGGTTGTCCGACTTGAGGTCGCGGTGATGCACGCCCCTGCGGTGGAGATCCGCCACCACCCGCACGACCTCCGTGTAGACGGTCAGCAGGTGCGCGGCGGAGGGCTTCACCCGCCAGCGCCACTCGTGGAACGTCTCGCCGTCCACGAAGTCGGTGACGTGGAAGAGGTAGCCGTCCGGCGGCTCCGGCCAGCGATCCACGGCGTGCACGCGCGGCAGGTTGGGATGCGGCGCGCACGCGAGCAGCGCCGCCACCTCCCGCGAGAGCCGTCCGTTGACGTCCTCTTCATCGCTGGCGTGCTGGTTCGCCGGACGCAACGCGAGCTTCAGCGCGTAGACATGCCCGCCCCGCTCCACCTTGAACACCCGGCCGAAGCCTCCCGCGCCAAGCGTCCCGACGATTCGCCAGGGGCCGACACTGTGGCCGACTTCAAGCTGGTCCGGGTGGAGCGGCGTGGTCATGACCCTGACTCAAGCCGTGACACAACCTGGGAGGTGGGGACGACCACCCGGGTTTTCAGGACCGCCGAGGGCGCCTTCCCTGCCACACCCCACCGCGGAGGTCGGATTCCCCGCAATCCGCGAGCGTGCCCGGCCGATGACGGCTCGGACCCACTTGGCGGAACCACCCAGGGAGCGGTGCTCAATGCGGACAACCTCCGGGGTTGACCCTATCTGGCCCTGCGGGGCTGTCACGTTTTTTCGTGACGCAGCAGGGGGGTCGACGCTGAACGGGTGTCCAACCCGTCAGGCAGCCTGAGGCTCGTGAAACAGGTTTCAGCCCGTCCGGATGTGACGGTGGGCCCTGTCTGGGATTGCGTGGGGCCCGACCCCGGCCGGCTATTCGCCTTCGTCGGACGTGTCGTCCGCTTCCGCCAGCGCTCGGGCGGCCAGCTCCCACTGGCCTCCCAGTCGGGCCTCGGACGCCAGGGCCTCGTCCCAGGAGGGACCATCCGGAAGGAGCCGCGACGCGTGCTTCAAGGCCAGGCGCTCCAGCGCGCGGGCTTCGCACAAGCGGCGCAGCTCCAGCGCATCGAGCCCGTTCGCGGCGAGGAAGGCCTCACGGCGCGAGGCCCGGACCTTCCGCTCGTTCCACCACGTGGCCTCCTCCGCGGCGATCTCCTCCTCCGTCACGTCGAGCCCCAGCGAACGCGCCCAGCCCGCGAGCAGTGCCCGCCGCAGGCCCGCCTCCGCCCAGGCCGCCGCATCGGGTGCGCCGCGCAGCAGCTCCATCACGCGCCCGGAGTCCACGGCGCGGGAACCCACGCGCGTCACGTCCTCCATCAGGCGCCGGCGCCGCACCAGCGACGAAGGATTGCGCCGCGTCCCAGGTTGCATCGGAGGCGCCCGGCTCACGAACTCCGAGCCCGCGCGCACGCACTCGATGGCGTCCAGCCGCTTGAGGTCCTCCACTCCGCCCGCGAACCAGGCGTCCCAGGCTTCGCGCACGGGCCGGGTCCACGAGGGCTCCACGGCTTCGCGGATCCGGGTCCAGGTGCGCTCCTGGTAGAAGATGCCCGCAGCCGCGTCCACCAGGGCCTGTGCACCCGAACGCCCCAGCACTCGCGCCTTTCGCGCCAGCTCCGCCGCGTGCCTCACGTTCACCAGGGGCACGGTGAGGGGACGCCAGCCGTGTTCGGCGTCCGCGTGCAGCAGCGCCACCTCCGAGTCATCCACCGCCACGCCGTCGCGATACCAGCCGAAGATGCGGCCCACGCCGACCACGCCGTGCTCGGACAGCTCGGCGGCGCGCAGCGCGCCCATGCTGCCGCCTCCGAAGACGGCCACTCCGGCCTCCAGCGCCGCGAGCAGTTCGTGATGCCATACGGACGGCTGCGCTTCGAAGACGCCGTCCACCAGCACCAGCGCGCGGGGCTTGAGCGACAGCGCCCGCCAAACGTCTCCCTGCCGCGCGGGAGGCAACACCGTGCACGGCCCGATCCGCCGCGCCTCGGCAGCGGGCAACGAGGGCCCCAGGAACACCACCAGGTCGTCCGGCCGGCGCTTCACGCGACTGCCATCACGCGCAGACCTGCTCGCGGCATCCGGGACGGCCCCTGAACCCTTCACACCTGAGCGCCGCTTCACAGGAGCTCCGAGACGCGCATGCCCGGCACCACGACCTTCCACACGTGCAGCCCGGGCACCGGTGCGTCCAGCGCCACACCCGCCACCTGCTTGAACCCCGCTCCGTCCAGCAGCGACAACACCGCGCGCACCTTCGCAGCCGCGGTCTTCGCGCGCCGGTCCGCCACCTCCGGCATCACGGTCACCTCGCGACGGGGCCTCACCTCCGACAGGCCTTGCGCGAACCCCAGCGCCGCCTCGCGGTCCGCCGCCGCCACGTCCTCACGGGCTCCGTGGATGTCCGTCAGCCGCGATTGCGCCGCCTCCAGCAAGGCCTTCAGCAACGCCTCATCCCGGTCCATCGCGCACGCATAGCCGGCCGTGAGCGGCACCGGGCCCTCGTCCGCGTCCACCAGCACCGCCGCCGCCACGGGCAGCCCCACCCTCCCGCGCGTCCGGGGCGCGGGCGTCACATCGAAGAGGTAGGCCCGAAACCCCTGGGCCTTCAGCGCGTCCCTCAACGCGGCCGTGCGCGGAGCCCCGTCCTCCAGGCCCTCAGGCCGCAGCATCCGCCCCACCACGCCCTCCTCCGACCAGCCCTCCGGCAACGCCCGCGACAGCTGGTCGCGCTCCGTGGCCTCCAGCAGCGCGTGCAGCAGCGCCGGCCCTGACTCCGGATGCGCCCCGGAGCCATTCGTCGTCCACGCCACCGACACCGGCCCCAGCTCCACCGTCCCCGCGGGCGGGCAGTACACGCCCTGCGCCGGGACCCAGACCCGCTCGTCCCCGTCCAGCGTCCGCGCCTCGCACCACGCCAGCCGCACCGCCGGCCCCGCGAGCCTCGGCGCCACCACCGCGCCCGCCGACCCGAGCGACTCCACGCCCCAGACCGTGTCGCCTGTCCGCTCCAGCTCCGTCCGGGAACCCCAGCGCAGCCGCTCCGGCCGCACCGTCTCCGCCGCCCACAGCTCCGCGGTCTCGAAGAGCGCGCCCCGGGCCGCGGCCTCGTACGTCAGCCCCTTGCCATTACACACCTGGAGCACGTGCCCACCCGGACGCACCGCGCAGGCGACCTCCACGCCGGTGCGGTCCAGTCCGGTGACCCGGGCGACCCGGGTGACTCCCAGGCCCCGGGCCAGGGCATCAAGAAAGGAGGGGGAGATGGATTCCATCAAGGCAGGCGACACGGAGGGGCACCTTAGCGGACACCCGGCGCGGCGCGGCATGGGATGACGGGGAAAACGTGGTAGGGGAAGGACAGCCCCGGCGGTATCGGGAGGGAGCGCGCATCGAATGATTGCCGTCGGAGAACTCGCACCGGACTTCGCAGCGACCGACTGCCACGGGCAGACCGTTCGATTGTCGGAGCTGCGAGGCCGGCGCGTCGTGCTCTTCTTCTTCCCCCGCGCCTTCACCGTGGGCTGCACCATCGAGAACCGCGCCTTCAGGGACAACCACGAGCGGATCCGCTCGCTGGGCGCGGAGCTGGTCGGCGTCTCCGTGGACACGCTCACCACCCAGTGCGACTTCGCGGAACAGGAGGGCATCCACTTCGCCCTCCTGGGAGATGACGAACGGCGGATCAGCCGCTCCTGGGGCGTGCTGTGGCCGGTCCTCAACATCGACCGGCGCGTCACCTTCATCATCGGCGCGGACGGCGTCGTCGAACACGTCATCCACCACGAGGTGCGCGTCTACCGCCACCTGGACGACGTGCTGAAGTACCTCCAGGCCCACCCCGCCCCGGGCGGCGACACCGCCTCCGCCTGAGGCCTTTCGCCCGCCCGCCTGCCCGGTACCGGACGTCTCCCGGCCGTCCCTGGAGGCGAAAAACGGGCCGGAAAATAACCTTCCGGCCCCTGGAGGGTTGGAGTCCCTGTGAGCGGACGGGTCCTAGGACTGGTGCGGCCCGGTGGGGCCGTGAGCGCTCTCTCGGATGAGGCCCTGTGCGGGGCCTTCCTCGCGGGGGACGCGACGGCGTTCGGCCAGCTCTTCGAACGGCACCGGGGCCTCGTCTTCTCGCTGATGCGCCGCTACACCGTGGGCGCGGAGGACGCGGCGGACCTGACGCAGCAGGCCTTCCTCCGGGCCCTGGAGGCATCGCGGCGGGTGTTCGCGCGCTTCACGCCCACCACGCCCACGCCGTTCCGTTCGTGGCTGGTGCGGGTGGCGCTCAACCTGGCGAAGAACCACGCCCGCCAGGGGCTGCGGTGGCGGCCGGTGCTGGTGGAGCCGGTGACGGATGACGTGGCGATGGACATGGGCGAGGGCGCGGACGTGTCGCTGGAGCGCACCCAGCAGGGCCAACGGGTGCGGCAGGCGGTGCTGGCCCTGCCCCGCCGCCAGCGCGAGGTGCTGACGCTGCGGGTGGACGGCGGTCTGCCGTTCAAGGACATCGCCGAGACGCTGGGCATCACGGAGAACAACGCGAAGGTGCAGTTCCACCACGCGGTGAAACGCTTGAAGGCCGACGTGGCCGGGGAGACGCAGTGATGGGTGCGTGCGTGGAATACGAGGAGCAGGCGAGCCTCCACGCCGCGGAGGCGCTGGAGGGCGAGGAGGCCGCGCGCTTCCAGGCCCACCTGGAGTCCTGCGCGGCCTGTCAGGCGGAGGTGGCCTCCGCGCGCGAGGTCCTGGGACTGGTGGCGCTGCCGCCCCAGACGCCCGTGGAGGTGCGCGCGCAGGAAGGCCTGGGTGCCAGGACGCTGGCGGCGTGGCGCCGGGAGCAGACGCGCCGGGGGATGGGCCGCCGGGCGCTGGGTTCGCTCGCGGCCGTGGCGGCGGTGGTCGCGCTGATGCTGGGGCCGTCCGCGCTGGAGCGGCTCAAGGCGCCCCGACCGGTCACGGCGCCGGCCTCCGTGCCGTCCGCGAGCGCCCGTGATGACGTGGACGCGGAGACGCTGGCCGCCTTCGAGGCCTGGGCCGGGTTGGATCCGCTGGAGGACGACGGCTCGGGGTACGGCGTGGATGAGGACCTGTCGTGGGACGACTCCGGCCTGGACGGGGACTTCGACCTGGGAGAGACACTGTGAAGACGATGAAGCGGATGACCTGGGCGCTCGTGTTCGCGCTGCCGATGATGGCGATCGCGCAGCCCGGGCCGAGGGCGCCGGGCGCGCGTGACGCCGACCGCATGGCCCGGGCCGAGCAACGGCAGCGGCTGCGGCAGGTGCTGGAGCTGGCGGACACGCTGGAGCTGGACAGCGCGCAGGCCCTGAAGATGGATGAGACGCTGCGCCGCTTCGAGGACCGGCGCCGCCCGCTGCGCGAGCAGGTGCGGGACTCGGCGCGCATCCTCCACCTGGCGTCGCGGGGCGACAGCGCGGCGCTGGGGCAGGTGGACGCGGCGGCGCAGAAGGTCTTCGACGCCCGCGCGCAGATCGCCGCGCTGGACCGGGAGCTGTACCAGGCGCTCGCCAGGGACCTGACCCCGGAGAAGCGCGCGCGGCTGGCCGTGGTCATGGCCCGCTCCGAGGGAATGAAGGGACTGAAGACCAAGAGACCGAAGGAGTCGCGCGGCGACTGAGGACGCCCCTCCCGACGGTCGGAGGCGGACGGGCGGGCACGGACGGGCATCCCCGGGGGACATCCCCAACGTCATGGCGTTGACCGCGCCCCCTCCCCAAGGGATGCGCCCCTCCTCCTGGAGTCCGCCATGCGTCTGCTGTCCCGTGTTCTTCCCGTGCTCGTGGGCCTGGGGCTCGCGTCCTGCGCGGGCGTCGATGTCGGCACCAACTACGACCCCGCCGCCGTCCAGCGCATCAACGAGTTCCGAACCTATGCGTGGCTGACGCATCCCCAGCAGACGAAGGACTCGCGCATCAACAACGACATCACCAATGGCCAGGTGACGGGCGCGGTGGACCGCGACCTCCAGGCCCGCGGCTACCAGAAGGTGGATGCGAGCGCGGACCCGGACTTCCTCGTCGGCTGGCAGGGTGCCATCGACACGCGGCTGTCCGCGGAGACGGTGGACAACTACTGGGGCTACCCGTGGGATCCGTTCTGGGGTTCGTACTACGGGCCCTCGCAGACGTACGTGCGCCAGTACGACGTGGGCACGCTCATCCTCGACGTGGTGGACGCGAAGGAGAAGAAGCTCGTCTGGCGCGGTACGGCCCAGGCGAACCTGGGCGACAGCCCGAGCGCCCAGACCAACAGCGGCAAGATTGAAAAAGGCGTGAACAAGATGCTGAAGGACTTCCCGCCCGAGCCGAAGGAGAAGAAGTAGGCGCTCTTTTCAGCGCGCGCGCCGCCACGCCCGGGTGAGCAGCAGGCCTCCCAGGAGGCCCCCCACGCCCAGCAGCACCGCCAGCAGCGTGAGCCAGAGGAACACGCGGTCCACCAGCGGGCCCAGCCGGTCGAACGCGTGGTCCACCCAGCCGCGCGCCAGTCCGTCCAGTTGCTGGAGCGTGGCCACGCGCTCGGCGTGCAGCGCGTCCACCACCGCCTGCCGTTCCCGTCCCACGTCCGCGAGCACCGCCTGCCGCTCTCCGGTGACGAACTCCTGGAGGCCCAGGCGTTCGGCGTGCAACGCGTCCAGCGCCGCGCGGCGCTCGCGTTCGATGAGCGCGGGCGAGTTCGCGGCGATGGCGCCCACCCGGTCCAGCAGGTCCACCGTGCGCCCCAGCTCCGCCAGCGCGGCCTGGACGGTGGGAGCCCGCAGGGCATCCGTGGCGACCAGCTCCGCCTGCCAGCGCGCCTGCCGGGGCAGGCTGGTCGCGTAGAGGTCCACGCGCGCGGTGAGGTCGCGCGTGTCCTCGACGAGGCCGGCGGCGGTGGACCGCAGGCCTCCGCCCGTCGCGTCCGTCAGGGAGGCCAGCAGGGCCGTGGTGGAGACGCGCGTGACGAGCGGCCCGGTCAGCGGATGCGCCGCGGCCCACGCGTGCACCTTCTCGCGGGTCTGGGTCACGTCCTCGCGGCCGGTGACCTCGCGCCACTCGGCCTCCAGCTCGGACTCCAGCGCCACCAGCGAGTCATGGGCGTGCGCCAGCAGCTCCGGCGATGCGCCCTCTGCGTTGCGCGGCAGGTAGTCCTCGAGCTGGGCCAGCAGCGCCCAGGTGTCGATGAGGGCGGCCAGCGGATCCGGCTGGAAGAGCGAGCTCTGCACGGCGGGCACCGCGTTGGCCTTGAAGCGCAACATGGCCGAGGCCACGTGCGGTGAACCGGAGCGCACGGCCAGGTCGTCCGCCAGGGCTTCGATGAGGCCAGAGAAGCGCCGGGCCAGGTCCCTCACCCGCGTGCGCATCACCGCCACGGACAGGTCGGACCGGCCCACGCGCGTGGTCAGCTCCGAGCGCTGCGGCTCCAGTGACGCGCATCCTCCGCACAGCACCGAGAGCAGCACCACGGTCACGACGCGGACAGGGAAGAGAGCCGGAGCCATGGGCCGGCACCCAAGCTGCGCACGCCCTGCCCCGCCGCCGAGCAGTCCCTCGGGGCGGAGCCAACGTCGGACGCCCGACGCCCGTCACTTCTCCGCGAGCGCCTTGTCGATGGCGGCCTTCAGCTCCGGGCTGTCGGGCGTGACGCTGCTGGGGAAGGCGGCCTTCACCTGGCCGTCCTTGCCCACCACGTACTTGTGGAAGTTCCACTTGGGCTCGCCATGGTCCTTGGCGAGGAACGCGTAGACGGGGGACTGGCCCTCGCCCTTCGTCTTCACCTTCTCGAACATGGGGAAGGAGACCTTGAAGCGCAGCTCGCAGAACTTCGCGATCTGCTCGGAGGTGCCCGGCTCCTGGCCGCCGAAGTCGTTGGACGGGAAGCCCAGCACGACCACGCCCTTGTCCTTGTAGCTGTCGTAGAGCGACTGGAGGCCCTTGTACTGCGGCGTGTAGCCGCACTCGGACGCGGTGTTCACGACGAGGGCGACCTTGCCCTGGAAGTCCGACAGCTTCTCGGGCTTTCCGTCGAGCCGGTTGGCGGAGAGCTGGTGGAAGGACATGGCTTTCTTCTCGGTCTTGTCCGCGGCGGTGGCCGCCGTGGAGAGGGAGATCACCGTCGCGACGGTGCACAGCAGGGAGGTTCTCATGGCGGACGCAGGATGCCGGAAGGAGCGCATGGATTCACCGTCCCCGTGAGGCGGCGCGCGCCTTGGGTTCTTCAGTGGAAAAAACCGACTTGAGCACACGGCCCGTGGGCGTCTTGAGCTTCGCCACCTCGCGCGGCGTGCCTTCGCCCACGATGCGGCCACCGCCCTCGCCGCCCTCCGGCCCCAGCTCCACCACGTGGTCCCCCGCGGCGATGACGGACGGGTGGTGCTCGATGACGACCAGCGTGTCGCCCCGGTCCACCAGCCGGCCCAGGAAGGTGATCAGCTTCTCCACGTCGCCCAGGTGCAGGCCGGTGGTGGGCTCGTCCAGCACGTACAGCGTGGGCTCGTGGCGGGAGGTGGCCGTCAGCTCCGCGGCCAGCTTGAGCCGCTGCGCCTCGCCGCCGGACAGCGTGTTGGAGCCCTGCCCCAGCTGGAGGTAGCCCACGCCCAGGTCCGCCAGGCACTCCAGCGGCGCGGCGACCTTGGGCAGCGCGCGGAAGACGTCCTTGGCCTCGTCCGCGGACAGGCGCAGCACGTCGCCCACGGTGAGCCCGTGGTAGCGCACCTCCAGCGTGGCGGCGTCGAAGCGCGCCCCATTGCAGGCCTCGCACGGCGTGACGACGTCCGGCAGGAAGGACATCTCATGGGAGATGGCGCCCTGCCCTTCGCACACCTTGCAGCGGCCACCCGCCGCCGTGTTGAAGGAGAAGCGCGCGGGCCCGAAGCCGCGGATCTTCGCTTCCGGCGTGGCCGCGAACACGCGGCGCAGCTCGTCCCAGATGCCCAGGAACGTCGCCGGCACCGAGCGCGGCGTGCGCCCGATGGGCGACTGGTCCACCGACAGCACCCGCTTGATGGACTCCGTGCCCTTCAGCGCGTCGAACGCGCCGGCCTTCGACGTGACGAGCCCCAGCTTGTCGCGCAGCGCCGGATACAGCACCTGCCGGATGAGCGTGCTCTTGCCGGAGCCCGACACGCCGGAGACGACGTTGAGCCGCCCCACCGGCAGCCGCAGGTCCACGCGCTGGAGGTTGTTCGCGCGCGCGCCCTTCAGCTCCACCCAGGCCTTCGGCTCCCCCCTGCCGGACGGAGGCCGCACCTGCGCGGCCCGCAGCGCCTGCGCGGTGGGCGAGTCCGACTCCAGCACCACGTCCGGCGTGCCCTCCGCCAGGATGTGGCCGCCGCCCCGGCCGCCCGTGGGGCCCAGGTCCAGCAGGTGGTCCGCGGCGCGGATGGTGTCCGAGTCATGCTCCACCACCAGCACCGTGGAGCCCGTCTCCACCAGCGCGCGCAGGTTGTCGAGCAGCCGGTGCGTGTCGCGAGGGTGCAGGCCGATGGTGGGCTCGTCCAGCACGTACATCGCGCCGGTGAGGCCCGCGCCCAGCTGCGCGGACAGCCTCAAGCGCTGCATCTCGCCGCCGGACAGCGTGGCGGCGTTGCGGTCCAGGGACAGGTAGCCCAGGCCCACGCGCTCCAGGAACTCCAGGCGCCGCAGCATCTCCTGCCGCGCCGTCTCGCCCAGCAGCGCCCGGTCGCCCTTGAGCTTCCAGGTGCGCACGCGCGCGAGCGTGGCCGTCACCGACGCCTGCACCATCTCGTGGTAGCGCGCGCCCTCCAGCCGCACCGCGCGCGGCACCGGGGACAGGCGGGTGCCCTCGCACGTGCGGCATGGGGCCGTCTCGCCCTCGGCCATCGCGGCGGCGCCGCCCTGCACGCCGGTGCCCTCGCACGACTCGCAGCGGCCCTGCTTCGTGTTGAAGGAGAACCAGCGCGGATCCAACTCCGGCACGGCGGTGCCGCACTTCGGGCACGTGCGCTCGCTGGACAGGAGCGTCTCCGCCTTGCCCGTGCGCAGCTTCACCGCGCCCTTGCCCCAGTTGAGCGAGGCCTCGAACACCTCGCGCGGCAGCTTCGCGAGCTTGCCCTCGTACATCACGAGGTCGATGTCGTGTTCCTTCGTCTTCGCCAGGCGCGGCGGGTTGTCCGTGGACGCCAGCTCCCCGTCGACGATGGCCTGGGTGATGCCCGCGCGAGCCGCCGCGGTGAACACGTCCAGGTACGTGCCCTTGCGCGAGCGCACCGCGGGCGCCAGCACCTGACCCTCGCCCTTCGTCGCCAGCACCTGCGAAAAGAGCGCGGCCGGCGTGGTGGCGCCGATGGGCGTGTCGTCATGCGGGCAGTGCGGCTCGCCAATCTTCGCGTACATGAGCCGCAGGTAGTGGGCCACCTCCGTGACGGTGGCCACGGTGCTGGTGGAGCCCGCGCGCGACGTGCGCTGCTCCAGCGCCACGGTGGGCGGGATGCTGCTGATGCGCTCCACGTCCGGGCGCGGCAGCGTGGGCAGGAACTGCCGCGCGTACGGCGTCAGCGTCTCCAGGAAGCGGCGCTGGCCCTCCGCGAAGACGACGTCGAACACCAGGGAGCTCTTCCCGGAGCCGCTGGGCCCCGTCACCACCGTCATCTTCCCCAGGGGGATGCGGCAGGACACGTCCTTGAGGTTGTGCTCGCGCGCGTGCTCCACCTCGATGGCGGGCGGCGCCTCCTTCCCCGGGCGGCGCAGCTTCACCGCCTTCGCCAGCGGCTTGCCCTCGCCCCGGAGTGCGGCGGCGGTGGCGCTGCCCTGCGCCTTCGCCACGTCCGCGGGCGTGCCCTCCGCCACCAGCCGGCCACCGTCCCGGCCGCCCTTGGGCCCCAGGTCGATGATCCAATCCGAGCCCTTCATCACCGACACGTCGTGGTCCACCACGAGCACGCTCGCGCCCCGGTCCACCAGCGCGTGCAAGGACGCCATCACGTGGCGCACGTCCTCCGCGTGGAGGCCCGCGCTCGGCTCGTCGATGAGGAACAGCGTGCCCTTCGCGTCGCTCGCCAGCGCGCGCGCCAGCTTCAGCCGCTGCGCCTCTCCGCCGGACAGCGTGGACAGGGGCTGGCCCAGGGGCAGGTAGCCCAGGCCCAGCCGCTGCGCCGGCCCCAGGGTGCGCTTGAGCGCGGAGTCGTCGCCGAAGTGCTGGAGCACCTCGTCCACCGTCATCTCCAGCACCTGCGCCACGCTGAAGCCCTGGTGGCGGACGGCGAGCACCTCCTCCTTGAAGCGCCGGCCCCGGCACACCGCGCACAACAGGGCCACGTCCGCGAGGAACTGCATCTCCACCGTCTCGTAGCCCTCACCGGAGCAGGCCTCGCAGCGGCCCTTGTCCACGTTGAAGGAGAAGTGCGCGGACGTCAGGCCCCGCACCTCCGCGTCGGGCTCCGAGGCGAAGCGCTCACGCAGCCGGTCCCACGCCTTCGTGTACGTGGCCGCGTTGCCTCGCGACGTGCGCCCCAGCGGGGACTGGTCCACGAAGGTGATGGCCTCCACCTGCGCCCCGCCCTCCACCGCCGCCACGTCGCCGGGGGCCTCCACGTCCTTCACGCCCAGCCCGCGCGCCAGGTGCCGGTAGAGCACCTCGTCCATCAGCGTGCTCTTGCCGGAGCCGCTGGGGCCGGTGATGGCGCACAGCACGCCCAGCGGCACGCGCACGGACACGTCCTTCAGGTTGTGCTCGCGCGCCTCGCGGATGACGAGTTCACCCGTGCGGGTGCGCGGCGTGCGCGGCGCCTCCGCGCCCCCGGACAGCATGCGGCCGGTGGGCAGGTCCTGCCGCTTCGCCAGCGCCTCCGGGGTGCCGTCGAAGCACAGCTTGCCGCCGTGGCGGCCCGCGCCCGGGCCCAGCTCCAGCACCCGGTGCGCGGAGCGGATGATCAGCGGATCATGCTCGATGACCAGCGCGATGTTGCCCCGGTCCGCCAGCTCCGCGATGGCCTCCGTGAGCGGCGGCACGTCCCCCGGGTGCAGGCCCACGGTGGGCTCGTCCAATACGAAGAGCGCGCCCGTCAGGGACGTGCCCAGCGCCGCGGTCAGCGACACGCGCTGCGCCTCGCCCCCCGACAACGTGCGCGCGGGCCGGTCCAGCGTGAGGTAGCCCAGGCCCACGCGCTGGAGATAACGCAGGCGCGCGGACAGCTCGCGCCGCGCCAGGTCCCCCTGCCCCGTCAGCGTCTTCAGCCCGTCCAGCCGCGCCAGCGCGTCCGTCAGCTCCAGCCCGTGCCAGGCCGGCAGGTCAATGCCGCCCACGCGCCACGCGCGGGCCTGCTCGTTGAGCCGCGCGCCGTGACAGCTCTCGCAGAGCGTGTACGCGCGATAGCGCGCCAGCAGCACGCGCACGTGCATCTTGTACGTGCGGCCCTCCATCCACCGGAACCACGCGCGCACGCCCGGGTACACGCGGCCGCCGTCGTAGTCGCCCTCGCCCTGGAGCACCGCCTCGCGCTGGGCGGCGGTGAGCTTCTCCCACGGCTTGTCGAAGGGGATGCCCTTCTGCTTGCAGTAGCGCTGGAGCATCTCCCGCTCCCAGCTGGTGGACTGGCCGGACCACGGGCGGATGGCCCCCTGCGCCAGGCTCAAGCCCGGGTTGGGGAGCACCTTCCCCCAGTCGATGCCGATGGTGCGCCCGAAGCCACGGCACGGCGCGCACGCGCCCACCGGGCTCTGGTAGCTGAAGAGGCCCGGCCTCGCGAGCTCGAACTCCCGCGCGCACTTCGGGCACACCAGCCCCCGGCGCAGCTTCCTGGGCGCGGTCTCCGGCAGGAAGAGCAGCGCCTCGCCATCCGCGCGCGCCCACGCGTCCTCCAGGGCCTGGGTGACGCGGGACAGGTTCGCGTCCGTCAGCTTCACCCGGTCCACCACCACCTGGGCCACGCCCGCGGGGTCGGTGGCCTCGCCCGGCTTGAGCGTCTCCAGCTCCTTCACCTCCCCCTGCACCATCAGCCGGTGGTAGCCGTCCTTCAGCAGGCGGGCCCGCGCGTCGATGAACGCGGCCGTGTCGGGGATGCGCACCGGGTACGTGAAGACGCCCTGCGCGTCCGGGTGCTCACGAAGGGCCGCCTTGGCGGCCACGCGCGCGTCGGTGCGCACCGCCTCCAGGCCACAGTCCGGACACACCGGCATCGCCTCGCGGGTGAAGAGCGCGGACAGGTACGGCTCCACGTCCGCCAGCGTGGCCACCGTGGAGCGCGAGCTCTTCACCGGCGCGCGCCGGTCCACCGCGACGCCCGCGGCCACCGGCTCCAGCGCGTCCATGGGCGGCCGCTCCAGCCGCTCGAGGAACTGCCGGGCGTACGGGCTGAAGCTCTCCACGAACCGGCGCTGCCCCTCCGCGTAGAGCGTGTCGAGCGCGAGGCTCGATTTTCCGCCTCCGGACACGCCGGTGACGCAGACGAACTCTCCTTCGGAGAGGTCGACGGACAAATCCTTGAGGTTGTGGGTGCGGGCGCCGACGAGGTGGGTCTTGTGCATGCCGGCCGGAGGTTTAACGACCGGACACTCTGCCGCCAATCACAACATGACGGCCAACATCGCCCCACCCGGGTGGGTTGGGTGG
>NZ_RAWC01000189.1:0-17940 GCF_003611685.1 Corallococcus sp. CA049B
TCCCGGCACCCAGCCCCGAGCTGCCACCAGCCCCGGCATGCGCGCCGTGAGCGCCGCCCGCGCGGCCCCGCTGGAGAAGCCGAAGCCGGAAGGCCCGCTGGGCAAGCGCGTCGCCGCGGAGACGTCCAACGTCCTCCTCAACGCGTTCTCCATCCTGAGGGAGCAGTTCGCGGACTTCCGCGCGAGCGACCGCTTCTTCAAGTACAAGGCCGGCATCGTCGCGGGCTGGCTCGTCCTGTCCGTCGCCAGCCTCGGCATCGCGTGCCCGGGCAGCTCCATGGACACGGGTGACATGGACGCGCGCCTGGTGCTCAGCGACAAGCTGGACCGGCCCTCCGTCACCATCTGGAACGAGAGCAAGGACGTCTGGCGCGACGTCATCATCACCGTGAACAACGAGTACAAGGCGGTGGTGGCGGAGGTGCAGCCCGGCAACTTCGTCACCATCACGCCCAAGCAACTCCTGGGAAAGAGCGGCGGCTCCGCGCCCGCGGACCTCCGCTTCCAGGCGCTGACGATGAAGAGCGCGGACGACAAGGCCGACCTCACGCCCTCCCTCCAGGAGGAGTGGAAGCGCCTCCTCGCGCCGAAGAAGTAGCCCGCCGCCACCACGAGCGGGCCTCCCCAGACGCCGGAAACACGAAGGGCGCCCTCCTGAAGCAGGAAGGCGCCCTCGGTGCTTCTTCAGCCCGTCCGGGCCTCACTCACGTGAGACCCGGGCCCGGGGAACGGCTCAACCCTCGGACTTCGCCTCGGCGGGAGCCTCGGTCGTCTCAGCGGCGGCCGGGGCCTTCGCGGGACGGTCCACCAGCTCGATGAGGGCCATCTCCGCGGCGTCGCCCCGGCGGAAGCCCAGGCGCACGATGCGGGTGTAGCCGCCCGGACGGGAGGCGTAACGCTCCTTGTACTCGCTGAACACCTTCTGGAGGACCGTGCGGTCCTTCACGGTGCGGGCAGCAAGGCGCACGTTGGACAGGCCACCGCGCTTGGCGAGCGTGATGATGCGCTCGGCCAGCGGACGGACTTCCTTCGCCTTGGGAACGGTGGTGCGGATGGCCCCGTGCTCCAGCAGGGACGTGACCATGTTGTTCAGCATCGCGAGACGGTGGCTCGTGGTGCGGTGCAGCTTCCTTTGTCCGACCTTGTGGCGCATGCGCGTGCTCCGGGGCCTCTTCTTGAGAACCCCACCACTCCGGCCGTATCAGGTACCGGGTGGGAAGGACGGCCCCGACACCAGGGCCGCCGTTGAATCGGGCCCTGTGTACCAGGGCCCCCTGCCTTCGCGCCACCGTGAAGCCGTGTCGGTGGGATGCCAAGGCAGGTGCTTCAGGAAACAGCGACGCTTCAGGCCTTGGGGGCCGCGGGAGCCGGCGCGTTCTTCGGCGGCCAGTTCTCCAGCTTCATGCCCAGGGACAGGCCCATCTCCGCGAGGATCTCCTTGATCTCCTTCAAGGACTTGCGGCCGAAGTTCTTCGTCTTGAGCATCTCCGCCTCGGTGCGCTGGACCAGGTCACCGATGGACTTAATGTTCGCCTGCTGCAGGCAGTTGGCCGAACGCACCGACAGCTCCAGCTCATCCACCGAGCGGAACAGGTTCTCGTTGAGCTTGGCCTCTTCCTTCGGCGCCTCGGCGACGACCGGCTCCTCGGTCTCGTCGAAGTTCACGAAGACCGTGAGCTGCTCCTTGATGATCTTCGCCGCGTACGCCACCGCGTCCTGCGGCACCACGGAGCCGTCCGTCCAGACCTCGAGCGACAGCTTGTCGTAGTCCGTGACCTGACCGACGCGCGCGTTGGTGACCTGGTAGTTCACCTTGCGGATGGGCGAGAAGAGCGAGTCGATGGGGATGGTCCCGATGGGCGCGCCCGGCACCTTGTTGGTGGACGCCGGCACGTAGCCCCGGCCCCGGCGGCACGTCAGCTCCATGCGCACCTTGCCACCCTCGGACACGGTGCAGATGTGGTGACCCGGGTTCAGGATCTCCACGTCCTGGTCCGCGATGAGGTCGCCCGCCTTCACTTCCTTGGGGCCTTCCACCTCGATGCGCAGCGTCTTCGTCTCGTTCGTGTGCATCCGGAGGAGGACCTCCTTCAGGTTCAACACGACGTCCGTGACGTCCTCGGCCACCTCGGGGATGGTCGTGAACTCGTGGTCCACGCCCTCAATCTTCACGGAGGTGATGGCCGCGCCCTGCAGCGACGACAACAGCACCCGCCGCAGCGAGTTGCCCAGCGTCGTCCCGAAGCCGCGCTCCAGCGGCTCCGCCACGAACTTGCCGTACGTGGGGCTCAGCGAGTCCTGGTCCACTTCCATGCGGCGCGGCTTGATGAGGTCGCGCCAGTTCTTCGCAACAAACGTGTCGGCCATGGGGACTGCTCCTCTGGTCGTGCGCCATCACCCACTTCCCCGTCAGGGTGACGGGAGGACGGGCACGCGGGGGGACTGCGTAACAAGCTCGCCCGGCGCACGCAGGACGCGCCTTCCAGGCGATGAAACGACAGGCGACAAAGCGACAACGCCCCGGCCTCGTCGGCCAGGGCGTCCACCGCGGGAGGGGCCCACCAGAGGCGAGCCCGGCATCCCTGCTTACTTCGAGTACAGCTCGACGATGAGCTGCTCCTGGATGGGCATGGTCAGGTCCTCGCGGTTCGGGACCGTCTTGACCGTGCCCTTGAACGACTTCTTGTCCAGGTCGATCCACTGGGGAACGCCACGGCGGTCCACCGTCTCCAGCGCCTCGGAGATGCGGAGCACCTTGCGGCTCTTCTCCACCACTTCCACGGCGCTGCCCGGCTTCACGGAGAACGACGGGATGTTCACCCGGCGGCCGTTGACCTGGAAGTGACCGTGACGCACCAGCTGGCGCGCCTCGTTGCGCGTGTCCGCGAAGCCCATGCGGAACACCACGTTGTCCAGGCGGAGCTCCAGCTGCTGCAGCAGGTTCTCACCCGTCTTGCCCTTGGCCGCGGACGCGCGGTGGTAGTACCCGCGGAACTGGTTCTCGAGCAGGCCGTACATGCGCTTGACCTTCTGCTTCTCGCGCAGCTGCACGCCGTAGCCGGAGAACTTCACGCGGCCCTGGCCGTGCTGACCGGGGGGATAGGGGCGGCGCTCGATGGCGCACTTGTCCGTGTAGCAACGGTCGCCCTTGAGGTACATCTTCAGGTTCTCGCGCCGGCAGATACGGCAGGCGCTCGCGGTATAACGAGCCACGGAAACTCTCCTTGCAGATGGTCTGGAGCCGGGCCCGCCGCGAGGCGGGGCCCCGGCCCGAAGCGGTAATTAGACGCGGCGGCGCTTCGGCTGACGGCAGCCGTTGTGCGGGATGGGCGTCACGTCGCGGATGAGGCTGATCTTCAGGCCGGCGGCGGCCAGCGCGCGCAGCGCCGACTCACGGCCCGCGCCCGGGCCCTTCACGAACACCGTCACGGTCTTCAGGCCGTGCTCCATCGCCTTCGCCGCGGCGTCGCCAGCGGCAACCTGCGCCGCGAACGGCGTGGACTTGCGGCTGCCCTTGAAGCCGCGCGCCCCGGCCGACGACCAGGAGATCACGTTCCCGGACACGTCCGTGATCGTGATGATGGTGTTGTTGAACGTGGACTGGATGTGGACCACGCCGTTGAGGATGTTCTTCTTGCCCTTGCGCTTGCTCTTCTTCGCCGCAGGGGTCTCGCCACCCTCGGCACCGGCCGGCGCGGCGGCGGTATTGATCTCGTCAGCCATGTGAATCGCTGCTCCTGGGAGTAGGTGATCAACGCCCGCGCCTCACACGAAGCGAGGCAGCGGGCGCCAGAGGGTTTAGCGGGCCGGAGCGGACGGCTTCGCGCGAACGATGCCGCGCTTGGGGCCCTTGCGGGTGCGCGCGTTGGTGTGGGTGCGCTGGCCGCGGACCGGAAGACCCTTGCGGTGACGCAGACCCCGGTAGCAACCCAGGTCCATCAGCCGCTTGATGTTCATGGTCACCTCGCGCCGGAGGTCACCCTCGACCTTGTAGTTGGCCTCGATGATCTCGCGGATCTTTCGAGCCTGGTCCTCGGTGAGGTCCTTGGTCCGGGTGGTGAGATCGATGCCCGCCGCCTCGATGATGTCGTGCGCGGTCTTGTTACCGATCCCGTAGATGTACTGAAGCGAGATCACCGCACGCTTGTTGGGCGGCAGATCGATGCCGGCGATACGAGCCATCTTCGGTCTTCCTTCGTTGTGGAGTTGGTCTGAGGCAAGAGTCCCTGGGGACTCTTAGCCCTGGCGCTGCTTGTGCCGGGGGTTGGAGGCGCAGATGATGCGCACGATGCCCTTGCGGCGAACAACCTTGCACTTGTCGCAGATCTTCTTGACGGACGCCCGAACCTTCATGGAGCGAACTTCCTTCCTTCAGCGGTGAAAAGCACAACAGCCGGTCCGCACAGGCGGCCGGCGCGAATTATTTGGCCCGGTACGTGATCCGCCCACGGGTCAGGTCATACGGCGACAACTCGACCTTCACCTTGTCGCCCGGGAGGATACGGATGAAGTGCATCCGCATCTTGCCCGAGATGTGCGCGAGCACCTTGTGGCCGTTGTCCAGCACCACGCGGAACATCGCGTTCGGTAGGGGTTCCATGACGGTCCCCTCGACTTCGATGGAATCATCCTTCGGCAAGCGTCAACCTTCTTCCCGGACCACGAACCTTCTGGAAGCGCGGCGGGATAACACTTTGGTCCGTAAGTAGCAAGCGCCGCGCGATCTGAAATCTGGACCTCTATCAACACCTTCTGACATCACCCTATTTCACCCGGGGTCTGGGGCCCCTCATCGACGCCGGGTCAGCACTTCCGGCCCCCGCTCCGAGATCAGGATGGTGTGCTCGAAGTGGGCGGACAACTTGCCGTCCACGGTGACGGCCGTCCACTCGTCCTCCAGGACCTCCACGTCGGGCGTCCCCTGGTTCACCATCGGCTCCACCGCCAGGACCATGCCTGGCCGCAGCTTCATCCCGGACCCCGCCTGCCCGTAATTGGGCACCTGCGGCGGCTCGTGCAGCTTCCGGCCAATCCCGTGCCCCGTGAAGTCCCGGACCACGGAAAACCCCCGCGCCTCCACGTAGCTCTGCACCGCGTGGCCAATGTCGCCAATCCGGTTGCCCGGCTGCATCACCTGGATGGCCTTCTCCAGGGACTGCCAGGTGGCGTCCACCAGGGCCTGGGCCTCTGGCGTCACCTTCCCCACCGGCACCGTACGCGCCGAGTCCCCGAAGAAGCCCCGGTAGACGACCCCGAAGTCCAGCTTCACCAGGTCCCCAGCCACCAACCGGCGCTTCCGGTCGGGGATGCCATGGACGACCTCCTGGTTCACGGAGGCACAGAGAACGCCCGGAAAGCCATGGTAGCCCTTGAACGCCGACCGGGCGCCCTTCTTGGCGATGAGCTGCTCCGCCAGGACGTCCAGCTCCCAGGTGGACACCCCCGGGGCCACTGCCTTCTCGAGTTCGTCCAAAATCTCACAGACGATCCGCCCCGCGTCCCGCATCAGGGCAATCTCGTCCGGACCCTTGAGCTCCACCGGGTTCATGCCCCTTTTCCTACTGGCACGCTGCTCTGTCGAGAACCCGTGACCGGTGGGGCGGCAGTCCAGACCGGCCCTGCCCTCGCCTCGCGGGCTGCCCCAGGCTCAGGCAGGACGGCCAGCGGCCTTCTTGATCTCCTCGTAGATGCCCTCCGGAGACCCGACGCCGTCCACGCTCTTGAGCAGCCCCTTCTTCGCGTAGAAGTCCTTCAGGGGGGACGTCTCCGCGTCGTACTTCTGGAGGCGCTTCTCGATGACCTCCGGCGTGTCATCCGGACGCTGTACGAGCTCCGTGCTGCACTTGTCGCACAGCCCCGCCCGCTTCGGCGGGCTCTGGGTGACGTGGTAGACGGCCCCGTCATTGGGGCACACGCGCCGGCCAGAGCCACGCTCGACCAGCGTCGAGTGCGGGACCTCGAGTGACACGACCGCATTCAGCTGCTTGCCCAGCCGCTCCAGCATCCGGTCCAGCGCGTCCGCCTGTCCCGGGGTGCGCGGAAAGCCGTCGAGCACGAAGCCCTGGGCCACGTCCGGCTCCTTCAGCCGCTCCTCCACGATGCCGATGACGACATCATCCGGGACATACTGCCCCGCGGCCATCAGCGGCCCGGCCACCTTGCCCAGCGGTGTGCCATCCTTCACGGCCTTGCGCAGGATGTCGCCGGTGGAGATCTGCGGGATCTGAAAGTCCGCGTAGAGCTTCTTCGCCTGGGTTCCCTTCCCGGCGTTCGGCGGCCCCAAGAGGATGAGGTTCATGTCGCTCCTTTGTACCTACGTCCACCCTTGAACGACGAGGCGCCCCTCCCCACCATTGGGGAGAGGCGCCCGGAACACAACCGACCGCTGTCAGGCCGCCACGCGAACCCGGCCGCGGATGCGCGGACCGCGCGGACCCGCGAAGCCTTCGTAGTTGCGGCTGATGAGGTGGCCTTCGATCTGCTGCACCGTGTCCAGCGCCACGCCCACCACGATGAGGAGCGCCGTGCCGCCGAACGTGAACTGCACGCCGAGCACGCTGCTGATGACCGACGGAATCACGCAGATGACGGCCAGGTAGATGGCGCCGCCGAACGTGAGGCGGTTGAGCGTGCGCTCGATGAACTCCGCCGTCTGACGGCCCGGGCGGATTCCGGGGATGTAGCCACCCTGCTTCTTGATGTTGTCCGCCACATCATCCGGCCGGAAGGTCAGCGCCGTGTAGAAGTAGGAGAAGAACACCACGAGCAGCACGAACAGGCCGTTGTAGACCCAGAGGTTGCCCTCCATGGTGCGCTGGAAACCCTGCAGGAAGGGGAACCACGCGCCCAGCGTCGCGGGGAAGGACAGCACCGCGCCGGCGAAGATGGGCGGAATCACGCCCGAGGCGTTCACCTTCATGGGGAAGTACGTCGCCTGCCCCGCGAACATGCGCCGGCCCGCCATGCGCTTGGCGTACTGGATGGGCACGCGCCGCATCCCCCGCTCCACGTAGACCACCACTCCGATGATGAGGAGCATGAAGAACAGCAGGCCCAGCACCGCGGCCACGTTCACGATCTCCTGCGTCGTCAGGTCCAGCAGCGTCTTCGCGCCGGGCAGCACGCGCGCCACGATACCCGCGAAGATGATGAGCGAGATGCCGTTGCCGATGCCGCGCTCGGTGATGCGCTCGCCCAGCCACATGATGAAGGCGGTGCCCGCCGTGAGGCTCACCACCGTCATGAAGGTGAACCAGAGGTTGTCGTTGGGCACCACCACCTGGTTGAAGCCGCCCTGCCCCGCGTCGGAGCGGCCCAGCGAGGCCAGCCAGCGCGAGATGCCCACGCCCTGCACGATGGACAGCGCGATGGTGCCGTAGCGCGTGTACTGGTTGATCTTCTGGCGGCCCGCGGCGCCTTCCTTCTGCAGGCGCTCCAGGCTGGGCACCACCACCGCCAGGAGCTGGATGATGATGGACGCGCTCACGTACGGCATGATGCCCAGACCGAAGATGGACATCTGCTCCAGCGCGCCGCCGGAGAAGAGGTTGAACAGCGACACGAGGCCGCCCGATTGTTTCTGGGCGTCCATGAACGCGTTCATCGCGGAGCGGTCCACGCCCGGCGTGTTGATGAAGATGCCGATGCGGTAGACGGACAGCAGCACGAGCGTGTACGCAAGCCGGCTGCGCAGCTCCGCGATGCGGAAGACGTTGGCGAAGGCGTTCAAGGCCACGGTAATGCCATCCTCTTCAAGAGGTTCTGCCAGCAACAACAAACGCCCCTCTCCGGTTCCGGAAAGGGGCGCGGAAGCCTACACAAGGCTGGGGGCGCGCACCACATCACCGTGATGCGCGCCGGTCACGCCTACGCCCGGGGCTGGCGAGGAGCCTTGACGCCCTTGCCAGCGTGGGCCTTGGCGGCCGACTCCGGCTTGTGCGCCACCAGAGGGAGCTCCTCCACGGAGCCGCCCGCCTTCTCGATGTTCTCGCGAGCCGCCGCGGACACCTTGTTCACCTTCACGGTGAGCTTCTTGGCGAGCTCGCCGTGAGCCAGGACCTTCACGCCATCATAACGGCCCTTGACCAGGCCCGCCTGCTTCAGCGCGGCCTCGTCCACCGTGGCGCCGGCGTCGAACGTGTGCTCCAGGTCGCCCAGGTTCACCACCGCGTAGGTGGTGCGGTTGGGCGGGTTGAAGCCGAACTTCGGCAGGCGGCGCTGCAGCGGGCTCTGGCCGCCTTCGAAGCCCTCGAACCGCATGTTGCCGGAGCGGGCCTTCTGGCCCTTGCCGCCGCGGCCGGCCGTCTTGCCCAGGCCGCTACCCTGGCCACGGCCCACGCGCTTCTTGCGGTGCCAGGAGCCCTCAGGGCGCTTCAGATTGGTCAGGATGCTCATGTTGGATCCTCAGTTCTCAGGCCTTGGCCGTGGCGGCCAGGCGCTCCAGGGCGCGGTCCCGGGCGACAATCTTCCGGGGCTTGCGGCGCTTGGGCGCCGGGGCCTCCTGGCTGACCGTCTCCAGAGAGACCAGGTGCTTCACCTTGAACACCATGCCGCGCACCGCCGGGGTGTCCTTCAACAGCCGCTCGTCGCCGAACTTCTTCAGACCGAGGCCCTTGATGGTGGCCACCATGTCCTCGGAAGAACCCGAGAAGCTCTTCGTCAACTTAACCTTGAGCGCCATGGCTAGCCCCTCGCCTCGCCCGCGAGCTTCTGGGTCTCGACGTCCTTGCCACGCAGCCGCGCGACCTGCTCCGCGCTGCGCAGCAGCTTCAGGCCCGCAACCGTGGCCTTCAGCACGTTGTGCGGATTCCGCGAACCCTGGCTCTTGGTCAGGATGTTGCGGATACCCGCCGCCTCCAGCACCGCGCGCACCGCGCCACCGGCGATGACGCCCGTACCTTCGGAGGCCGGCTTCAGGAGCACCCAGCCGGCACCGAAGTGCCCCAGGATCTCGTGCGGGATGGTGTGGCCCATGCGAGGAACGCGGAACAGGTTCTTCTTCGCGTTCTCGCCACCCTTGCGGATGGCCTCGGGGACTTCGTTGGCCTTGCCCAGGCCCACGCCCACGTGCCCGTTGCCATCGCCCACCACGACAAGCGCGGCGAACGAGAAACGGCGGCCGCCCTTCACCACCTTGGCGACGCGGTTGATGTTCACCACGCGGTCGGTCAGGTCCAGATCGTTCGGATTGATCGGAGTTGCCACTTGAGGAATTCCTTTCTGGTACCTAGAACTTCAGGCCGGCCTCGCGCGCGGCGTCAGCCACGGCGGCGATGCGCCCATGGTAAGGGAAGCCGTTGCGGTCGAACACCACCGCATCGACGTTGGCGGCCTTGCACTTCTCCGCGATGAGGGAGCCCACGCGCTTCGCGTCGGCCTTCTTGTCGCCCTCGTCCTTGCCCTTCAGCTCCTTGGACAGGGACGACGCGAACGCCAGCGTGCGGCCGGTGGAGTCGTCCACCACCTGCGCGTAGATGTGCTTGAGGCTCTTGTAGACCGACAGCCGCGGACGCTCCGTGGTTCCGGAGAGCTTCTTGCGGATGCGGTTCTTCCTCTTGAGGCGCTGATCGACAGTCTTGGACATGGCTGCTTCCTTTTCCGTCCGGCGGCGATGCGGCCTTCCGCCGCCGGATGATTCCACCAGACCTCAAGGCCCGGCGGGGTTGAATGCTCGGCGAAGACGCGGCGACGACTAGGTCGTACCGGTCTTGCCCTCCTTGCGACGGATGCGCTCCTCGGCGTACTTGATGCCCTTGCCCTTGTAGGGCTCCGGCGGACGCAGCGAGCGGATGTTGACCGCCGTGGCGCCCAGGGCTTCCTTGTCCGCCGAGCGGAGCGTGAGCCCCACCGTGGGAAGGCTGTCCTCGGTGCGGGAGGTCTTGTCGACTTCCGCCGTCACGCCCTCCGGCAGGTTGAACACCACCGGGTGGGAGTAGCCGAGCGAGAAGTGGATGGCCTTGCCCTTCACTTCCGCGCGGAAACCAACGCCGCGGATGTCCAGGCGCTTCTCGAAGCCCGTGGACACGCCCTTCGCCGCGTTGGCGAGGATGGTCCGCGTCAGGCCGTGCAGGCTGCGGGCCTCGCGCGAGTCATCCTCACGCTGCACCGTCACCTGGCCGTCCTTCACCTCCACCTTCACCTTGGCGGGGAGCTTGACGGACAGCTTGCCCTTGGGGCCTTCGAAGTTGACCTGCTGGTTGGCGACATTGACCTTCGTCTTGTCGCCAAGCTTGATCGCCAGTTTTCCAATCCGACTCATGATTGCCTCGTGCTGTCGTCGCCCGGGGCGCGCTCCTCGCGGGGCGCCTCACCCAGGCTCCTGGCTAGTAGACCGTGCAGAGCAGCTCGCCGCCGACCTTCTGCTTCCGGGCCTCGGTGTCCACCAAGATGCCGCGCGAGGTGGAGAGGATGGAGATGCCCATGCCACCGAGCACCGGCTGGATGTCGCGCACCGCGACGTAGCGACGCAGACCGGGCTTCGACACGCGGCGAATGCCGGTGATGGCCGGGCTGCGGTCCGGGCCGTACTTCAGCTGAACGGTGATCTCGTTCTGCGGCGCGACCTCGTGGATGGTGAAATCCCCGATGTAGCCCTCATCCTTGAGGACCTTGACGATCTCCACCTTGAGCTTCGAGTGGGGGATGACGACCTTGTCGTGCCGCGCACGCGAAGCGTTGCGCAGGCGGGTCAGCATGTCGCCGACGGGATCATTGACCGGCATGAAGCACCTTCAAGCAAAGCAGCGGTCCCCAGGGGACTCACCGCAATCGCGGCCACCACGCCTGCCGGGCCCATCCCGGGGGTTCGCGACGACCGCCACTTCTCTTCTACTTCAACCGGGCACCGCCCTGCCCTCTTCAGGGCAGGGACGAGGGTCCGGGTCCAACGTCTACCAGGACGACTTGGTGACGCCGGTGATCTCACCGCGCAGGGCGCGGTGACGCAGGCAGATACGGCACATCTTGAACTTGCGCAGGAAGGCGCGAGGACGACCGCAGAGACCGCAGCGGTTGTACTGACGCACGGGGAACTTCAGCTTGCGCTTCGCCTGGGCAATCTTGGAGAGCTTGGCCATGATCGATGGGAGTCCTGGGCTCGGTTACTGACGGAACGGCATGCCGAAGTGACGCATCAGCGCGAGGCCCTGCTCGTCGTTCCGGGCGGTGGTGACGAAGCTGATGTTGAGCCCCTTCACCTTTTCGATCTGATCGTAGTTGATTTCCGGGAAGATGATCTGCTCGCGCACGCCGAGCGTGTAGTTGCCCTTCCCGTCAAATGCCTTGGGGGACACACCCTTGAAGTCACGCACGCGCGGCAGCGCGACGGTGATGAGGCGGTCCATGAACTCGAACATGCGGTCGCCGCGCAGCGTGACGGCGGCACCGATGGCCTGGCCCTGGCGCAGCTTGAAGTTCGCGATGGACTTGCGCGCGCGCGTCACGACCGGCTTCTGACCGGTGATGGCAGCCAGCTGGTCCACCGCCGACTCCAGGATCTTGTTGTTGGCGAGCGCCTCGCCCAGACCCATGTTGACGACGATCTTCTCCAGCCGCGGCACTTCCATGGGATTCCCGAGCCCCAGTTCCTTCATCAGGGCAGGAACGCCTTCCGCGCGGAAGCGGTCCTTGAGGCGCGCCGAGCGGGCCTTGAGGCCCTCCTCGATGTTCGCGGCGAAGCCGACCTTCTTGGCTTCTTCCTTGCCGCGCTTCTTGCTCTTCTTTTCCTTCGAGTCGGCCTTCTTCTCGTCAGCCATCTTTCATTCCCCTGCTTCGGAACGCCGTCATGGACCCAGCGCGCCCGATCAGTCCTGCGTCTAGAACGTGGAAACACCCAGAGGACTCAACCATTTCAGCCCTCTGGACGTGCACGCCCGCTTGCTCCACCACGAGGTGGGGCAAGGGGCGCGCATACATGCCCGAACACCGCCCCCTAGTCAATCAGGGCGTCACACTGCTTGCAGAACCGCTTGGAGGACTCCCCCTCCTTGCGGATGCCGACGCGGGTCGGCTTGTCGCACTTGGCGCAGACCACCTGGACGTTCGAGAGCGCGATGGTGCCCGGCTTCTCGATGATGCCGCCCTCGGGGGACTGCGGCGTCTTGCGCAGGTGGCGCTTGACCAGGCGCAGGCCCTCGACCGTCACGCGGCCCGCCTCCCGGTCAACCTTCAGCACCTTGCCGCGCTTGGTCGCCGGCGTCTTCTCCGAGCGCTCAGACCCGGAGATGACCTGGATGGTGTCACCGACTTTCAGCTTCTGCATGGCTTCCTCACTCTGGCTGTTCGCCGTCAGGCCTGCGTCCTCTTAGAGGACCTCGGGCGCCAGCGAGATGATCTTCATGAACTTGCGGGCACGCAGCTCACGGGCCACCGGCCCAAAGATGCGCGTCCCGATGGGCTCCAGGTCCTTGTTGATGAGGACCGCCGAGTTGCCGTCGAACTTGATGTAGCTGCCATCCGCACGACCCACCTCGCGCCGGGTGCGGACGATGACGGCCTTGGCCACGTCACCCTTCTTCACCTTGGAGTTGGGCAGGGCCTCGCGGATCGACACGACGATGACGTCGCCGATGGAGGCGTACTTGCGCTTGGAGCCGCCGAGAACCTTGATGCAAAACACCTTCTTGGCGCCCGAGTTGTCGGCCACATCGAGCACACTCTGCATCTGAATCATGTGAAGTCTCCTCTTGCTCGAACCCGTCCACGCGCTTCATGGCGCACGGACGCGGTGTGGCCTACCTAGACGTTCTTGCTCTTCTCCAACACCTCGACCACGCGCCAACGCTTGTCCTTCGAAGCGGGCTTGGTCTCGGCGATGCGCACCCGGTCACCCTCGTTGATGGTGACCTTCTTCGGGTAGTCGTGATCCTCGACGTGCGCCTTGTACTTCTCGCGCAGGCTCATGATCTTCCCGTACTTCGGGTGGGGAGCACGACGCTGGACGGTGACGACCACCGTCTTCTGCATCTTGTTGGAGGTGACGATGCCCACGCGGGTCTTGGGACGACCCCGGGTGGAGGTCTCGGCAGCGGGCGTTTCGGTCGCTTCAGCCATGTTGGTTCTCACTGTCTGTCATGCACCCGGGCCCTCTGCCCGGATGGCCACGAACACCCGGGTGAGCCCGGATGCCCGCGGATGCACTGCTACTACTACCCCGCCTTCGCGGCCCGGGCCTTTTCGCCCAGGACGGTGAGGATGCGGGCCAGATCACGGCGATGCTGCACGCCCTCAGCGGGGCTGTCCAGCGAGCCGGTCCGACGCTTGAGCCGATCCTGGACCAGCGTGTCGCGCAGCTCCTTCGCGCGATTCTGCAGGTCGTCCGTCGACAGTTCCTTCAATTCCTTCGCAGTCGCCATCTTGGTCTCCTCGGCGCGGGATGCGGGCGCCCTCCCCTGTCACCAGGTGGAGCGCCCGTCCCGGCGGTGCGTGACTACAGCGAGAGCTCGCTGCGGCGCACGATCTTGGTGAGCACCGGCAGCTTCGCCTGCGCCAGCTTCAGCGCACCGGTGGCGATCTCCTGCGTCATGCCCTCCATCTCGTAGAGGACGCGTCCCGGCTTGACGACCGCGACGTAGTACTCCACGCCACCCTTACCGGTACCCATACGGGTTTCGGCGGGCTTCTTCGTGATGGGCTTGTCCGGGAAGATCCGGATCCAGATCTTGCCGCCGCGCTTCACGTGGCGGGTCATCGCGATACGGGCCGCCTCGATCTGGCGTGAGGTGATCCATCCCGGCTGGAGGCTCACCAGGCCGAACTCACCATAGGTGAGGTCGCTGCCGCGGTGGGCCGAGCCGAACATGCGGCCCTTCTGCATCTTGCGGTACTTGGTTCGAGCAGGCTGAAGCATGGTCGATGTCCTTCGTGCCTCGCATGCAGGGCGGGCTTCTTAGGGCCCGCCCCACAGGGGCGTCTTACCGGTTGGTGGCCTGGGGGGCCTGGCCGCCCTTGCCGGGGAGGACCTCGCCCTTGCAGATCCAGACCTTGCAGCCAATCTTGCCGTAGGTCGTCTTGGCCTCGGCGAAGCCGAAGTCGATGTCCGCGCGGAGGGTGTGCAGGGGCACGCGGCCCTCGCGGTACCACTCGTAGCGGGCCATCTCGGCGCCACCCAGGCGGCCAGAGCAGGCCACGCGGATGCCCTTGGCCCCGAACTTCATCGCGGTCTGCAGCGCCTTCTTCATGGCGCGGCGGAAGGCGATGCGG
This sequence comes from Corallococcus sp. CA049B, assembly GCF_003611685.1. Classification (NCBI taxonomy): domain Bacteria; kingdom Pseudomonadati; phylum Myxococcota; class Myxococcia; order Myxococcales; family Myxococcaceae; genus Corallococcus; species Corallococcus sp. CA049B. Next base: position 14,200 of record NZ_RAWC01000189.1, read on the forward strand.
CGCTCGAGCTGCGTGGCGATGTTCTCCGCCACGAGCTGCGCGTCGGTCTCGGCCTTGCGGACCTCGACGATGTTCAGGAAGACCTCGTTCTTGGTGAACTGCTGGAGGTCCTTCTTGACGGTTTCGATGCCAGCGCCGCGCTTGCCGATGACGATGCCCGGACGCGCGGTGTGGACGTTGACCTTCACCTTGTTGGCGGCTCGCTCAATCTCCACCTTGGACACGCCCGCGTGATTCAGCGACTTCTTGACGAACTCGCGGATGCGGATGTCCTCGTGGAGCCACTGAGCGTAGTTCTTGTGCTCGAACCACTTGGAGTCCCAGGTCTTGATGACGCCGAGCCGGAACCCAATCGGATGTACTTTCTGTCCCAAACTGAATCTCCTTGGTGCGTCCGGGCAGGGCCCGACGGGTCCTACTTCTTGGCCTCGGCCAGCACGACGTGGACGTGGGCAGACTTCTTCTGGATGGGCGTCGCGCGCCCCATGGCGCGCGGCATGAACCGGCGCTGGGTGGCGGCCTGGTCCACGGAGATGGTCTTGACGTAGAGGGTATCCACGTCGACCTGACCCTTGGACAGGTCCGTCGCGTTGGCGACGGCGCTCTTGATGAGCTTCTCCACCGGCCGCGCGGCGGCGCGCGGGGTGAACTTCAGGATGTTCAGGGCGGCCTCGACGGGCTTGCCCCGGATGAGCGCCGCGACGAGGGACAGCTTGCGCGGGCTCATGCGCAGGTGACGCAGATGTGCAGTCGACTCCATGGTCATCTCCTCAGGCTCTCAGGCGTAGGTACGGGCTACTTGCCCGGGGCCTTGGCGACCTTCTTCTCCGCCGAGTGCCCGCCGAAGGTGCGCGTGGGAGCGAACTCGCCGAGCTTGTGGCCCACCATGTTCTCCGTCACGAACACCGGAATGAACTTCTTGCCGTTGTGCACGGCGAAGGTGTGACCCACGAACTCAGGGAGAATCGTGGAGCGCCGGGACCAGGTCTTGACGACCGCCTTCTTGTTCGCCGCGATCATCCCCTCGATCTTCTTGAGGAGGTGATCGTCGACGAACGGACCCTTCTTGATCGAACGAGCCATGTTTCAAATCCTCTTACTGGCTGCGCGCGCCCTGGCGGCGGCCGCTCACGATGAACTTGTCGGTGCGCTTGTTGGTGCGCGTGGTGAGGCCCTTGGTCTTCTTGCCCCACGGAGACACCGGGTGCGGGTTACCCTGGCCGGACTTACCCTCACCACCACCGTGCGGGTGGTCGACAGGGTTCATGGCCAGACCGCGGACGGTGGGCCGAATGCCCAGCCAACGGCTCTTACCCGCCTTACCGATACGGATGATTTCGTGCTCGATGTTGCCCACCTGACCGACGGTGGCGCGGCACTCGATGAGCACCTTGCGCACGGCGCCGGAAGGCATGCGGACCTGAGCGTAACGGTCTTCCTTGGCCATCAGCTGGCCAGAGGTCCCGGCGGAGCGGATGACCTGGGCGCCACGGCCCGGCTTCAGCTCCACGTTGTGGATGATCGTACCCACCGGGATGTTCTGCAGCGGCAGGCTGTTGCCCGGCCGGATGTCGGCGGTGGAGCCGGCGAACACGGTGTCGCCCACGCTCAGGCCCACGGGGGCCAGGATGTAGCGCTTGTCGCCGTCCGCGTAGTGCAGGAGGGCGATGTTGGCGGTGCGGTTCGGGTCGTACTCAACCGCGACGACCTTGGCCGGCACGCCGTCCTTGTCCCGACGCTTGAAGTCGATGACGCGGTAGCGGCGCTTGTGACCACCGCCCTGGTGGCGGCGGGTGATGTGCCCGTGGACGTTGCGGCCACCGGAGCGCTTGATGGGCTCGGTGAGCGACTTCTCCGGGGAGTCCTTGGTGATGTCCGCGAAGTCGGACACCGTCATCAGACGGCGGGCGGCGCTGGTCGGCTTGTACTTCTTGATGCCCATGGTGTGTTCCTCTCAGGCGGATCCGGACGCCAATGGCGTCAGACCGCTCCCCCTTCGAAGAGTTCGATCTTGTCCCCTTCCTTCAGGGTGACGACCGCCTTCTTGAAGTTGGGGCGCTGGCCGATGCTCTTGCCCACCCGCTTCGTCTTGCCACGCACGATGTTGGTGCGAACACCCTCCACCGTGACCTTGAACAGGGACTGGACCGCGCGAGACACGTCGTGCTTCGTGGCCTTGCGGTCCACGATGAACGAGTACTGGCGGAACTTCTCCCGGGCCTTGTCCAGCTTCTCCGTGATGAGCGGGCCCTTGATGACGTCGTTCAGATTCATGACAGGGACCCCTCGAGCGCCTTCGCGGCGGCGGAAGTCAGGACGATGTGCGAGTGCTTGAGCACGGACTCGAGGTTGAGACCCTCGGGCGGCAGCACGTCGAACTTCGCCAGGTTGCGCACGCTGCGGTGCAGGTTGGTGTTGCCACGCTCGTCGATGACCAGCGCGTTCTGGAGCTTCAGGCGACGGGTGAGCACCTCGAAGGCCTGCTTGGACTTCGGGGCGTCCAGCTTGAAGCCGTCCAGGATGATGAGCTGCTTCTCCCGGGCGCGCAGGGACAGCACGGCGCGCAGGGCACCGCGGCGGACCTTGCGGGGCGGCCGGTAGAAGTAGTCACGGGCCTTGGGGGCCATCGCCTTGCCGCCGCCCACCCAGTGGGAGGCGCGGATCGAACCCTGGCGGGCGCGTCCGGTGCCCTTCTGCTTCCAGGGCTTCTTGCCGCCGCCGCTGACGAGCGAGGTGTTCTTCACCCCGACCGTGCCGCGGCGCCGGTTGATCTGCTGCATCTTCGCCACCTCGTAGAACAGGTGGGTGTTCGGCTCGGCGCCGAAGATCTCGTCGGAGAGCTCGATCTCCGACACCTTCTTCAAATCCAGGTCGACTACGTCAAACTTCGCCATGGCACTTTCCTCGGGGGTCAGAGTGAAACCACTCCGACGCCATCCCGCTTCCTAGGACTTGATCTCGACGTCAACGCCGGCAGACAGATCCAGCTTCATCAGCGCGTCCAGCGTCTGCTGGGTCGGCTCGAGGATATCGAGCAGGCGCTTGTGCGTGCGGATCTCAAACTGCTCGCGGCTCTTCTTGTCCACGTGCGGCGAACGCAACACGGTGAACTTGTTGATGCGCGTCGGCAGGGGGATCGGACCGGCCACCTTGGCGCCCGTGCGCTTGGCCGTCTCGACGATCTCCCCAGCACTCTGGTCCAGGAGCTTCGAGTCGTACGCCTTCAGCCGGATGCGGATCTTCTGTGTCGCCATTCGCAAGAACCTCTTTGAACGACCTCTGGGAACCGTGAGGCGGTACGCCCGTCAACGCCTGGATTTCAGAGAACCGTTTCTTCGGAACGAAGGGGCGCGGTGTGTACCACCACACCCCATGGGTTGCAACTGGATTTCCACCGGCTCCCCGGAACGACCCTCAAGGGCCCTCCCGGAGAGCTGGCAGCCTGGGAACTACGCGATGATTTCCGCCACGACGCCCGCGCCCACCGTGCGGCCGCCTTCACGAACCGCGAACCGGAGCTCCTTCTCCATCGCGACCGGGGTGATGAGCTCCACCTCGATGGCGATGTTGTCGCCCGGCATGACCATCTCGACGTTGTCCGGCAGCTTCACCGAGCCCGTCACGTCCGTGGTGCGGAAGTAGAACTGCGGACGGTACCCCTTGAAGAACGGGGTGTGGCGGCCGCCCTCTTCCTTCGACAGCACGTAAATCTGCGCCTTGAACTTCGTGTGCGGCGTGATG
>NZ_RAWC01000018.1:0-78446 GCF_003611685.1 Corallococcus sp. CA049B
CCCCAGGGCACCTCCACGGTCGCGACGCGGGGGACCACCTGGCTGGCCAGCGGCAGGCTGCGCGGATCCACCTTCAGCGCATGGCGGCCGGGGCGCAGGTGCGGGCCGCCGGTGAGGTCCGGCACGCGCGAGTCCACGCCGGTGAGGTGGTAGCGGCCGAAGGCATCGGTGCGCACCTCGCGGCCGGTGGCCAGCACCAGGCGCACGTCCGAGAGCCCGGGCTCGTCGGGTCCACAGAGCCCATCTCCGTCCACGTCCACGCAGACGCGCCCGGCGATGGTCGCCGCCTGCGTCGGCAGGTCCGAGGACAGCGACTGCGCGGACGCCACGGTCGACAGCAGGAGCAGCGCGAGCAGGAAGCCCGCGGATGCGCCCGGCACCGAGGCCCTCCCCCCTGCCCTCAAGGCCGCACCTCTTCCACCGCCGTCACGCCGGTGCGCACGTCCGCCACGGAGACGCTCACAGGGGTCTTCACGCCCTGCACCGTGAAGCGCGTGAGCCCGTCCTGCACGGACACATCCCCCTTCTCACCCTCGGACAGCGCGACGTGCAGAGGGCGGTCCTTCAACACCTGGCCGCGCGGGTCCTCCACCCAGCACGTCACCCGGGCGCCCTCCACGCGCACGCGCACATTGACCGGCAGCGGCGGCGCCAGTTCCACCCGCGCATCGATGCGCGCGGGCACCAGCGGCTCGGACTCCGGGAACACCGGCCCCTGGGGACCCAGCACGTGCACCGTGACGTCGAGCCCCGGCCACACGGCGTGCGACACGCGCACCTTGCCGGGCACCATCCCGCCCACGAACACCGTCCCGTCTTCTCCCGTCGTCCGCGACATGCCGTTCATGAGCAGCGGCTGCCGGGGCACTGGCCAGCCCGCCAGATCCACCACGCCCGCGACGAGCCCCGCGGCCTCCCGCCACACCGCGAGCCGCGCGGGCTCCGTCCCGAGCGGACCGTACGCGCGCGCCATCACGGACGTGTTCGCCTGGGACCTGTTCTCCGGCGCGGTCCACGGGACCGTGAACGTCCCCGGAGGAGACTCCACCGCCGGCCCCACGGTCCCCGCGTTGGAGGCCACCTCCACCTTCGCGTCCGGCCGAGGCTGCCCGGCCGCGTCCCGCGCCGTCACCACCACCCGCGCCACCGAACCCGCATGTACCAGCTGCTCGGACAGCGACACCGTCACGTCGCGCACAGCGCCCTGCACCAGCTGCATCGGCAGCGACTCGCGCGAACCCGGGCCCCGCTGAGGCCATGCCGCCTCGATGCGCTCATCCGCCGCGAGCGTGCGCGGCGCCGTGTAGCGCCACTCCAGCATGCCGTTCGCGTCGCGCTGGGGCCCTTCCAGCCGGCCGTACTTCGCCTTCACCGTGACGCGCGCATCCGCGACGGGCTTCCCCTTCGGATCGCTGGTCGCGCACAAGAGCCGGGCCTGGGACACGCCGTCCGCGGGCAGCCGCTGCGGGTTGAGCACGCACGCCAGTCCATCCGTGGGCGGCAACTGGAGGTCGATGGCGATGCGCTCCACGTGGCCCGATTCGTCCTTCACCTCTCCCTGGGCCAGCGAGTAGCCCGGAGGCACCACCAGCGGCAGCACGAAGCGCCCTTGCGCGTCCACCGGCACGGGCCCGAAGCGCGTCCCCGCCACCTCCAGCGACACCTGTCCGCCGGGTTCGCTCTGGCCGGGCAGGTTCACCGACGTGGCCAGCGGCACCAGCAGCCGCCCATACGCGCCATGCACCGACTGGGGATGCGGCCACGCGGACAGTGCGACGAGGATGGCTGCTTCGGGAAGGCGGGTTGGCGGCAACACGTAGCGAGCGGTGTACGTGCCCGGCCCCGTGTGCTGAAGCCCCTCCACCTGCCCGGTGCTCGCGCGCAGCACCGGTGGCGCGCCGCTGTCATCCGGCGTCCCATCCGCCCGCAGCCGCCGCACCGTGAGCGTCGCCTCCTTGTCGCGCCCCTTCACCGGCAGCGGAGGCTCCAGCGACAGCTCCATGTGGCTCGCGGGCGGCCCCACGGCGTAGCGGGCCTGGGCCTCCTCGCCGTCGCCCTTCACGCGCACCACCACCTCGCGCGCCTGGGCCTTCGGCACCACGACCCAGGTGCGCAGCGGCGGAGCTTCCGGTCCGGGTTTGAGCTCCGCGCCCTCCGCCGTCACCGACGACGGGGTGAACGCCACCGGTTGGCCCCCGGCGTCCCGGCGCACCACCGCGACCGTGAAGCCCTCTGGAGGCACGGGCACGTCCGGGCCGAGCAGCTCCAGCGAAGCCGCCCAGACCGGGGCACAAACCAAGACCATCGCGGAGAGCAGGAGACGTTTCAGGGCTTCCCGACTCTACAAGGCCCTCCGCCGGGACTGCACCACTTTGGTGCCTCGGGCCGTGCGAAGGGACTCTCCGTCGAACCCGCGGACACTTCCGGCAACCCACCTCACCCGGCGGGTGGGCCCCTTCTTGGGGGACCCGCAGGCCCGCCTGGCGGATCAGGGTGAGGTGCCGTCGGAACTCTCTTGGAAGATCTTTGTATCGACCTTCATCGTCCCCGTCCTCGGTGGCGGTGGCGGCGGCGGCTCGAAGGTCAGCTCCTGCTGCTCGGTCTGGCGCGCACCGCCCACGTTCACGGCGGTCACCTGAACGGGGTTGGGGCCATTCTTGAGCGCGAGGTTGAGCGTGAACTTCCCATCCGCGTCGGTGGGCACGTTGGCGCCGTCCACCGTCACCCGGTTGCCCGGATCCGTGTGGCCGACAACGGTGACCTCGCGGTTGCGCTGCGTGCCCGTGGGCCACTCCATCTTCACGAACACGGTGCTGGGGATGGTGACTGGCGTGGTGGGCTCCTGGCCGGGGCGGACGATGGACCGCTGGCCGGCGCGGACGATGACGAACTTGCCCTCCTTGCCCGTCAGCTTCACGTCGCCTTCGCGCGTGCCCACGCTCACGGTGCCCTTGCCGTTGTTGCTCATGGTGAAGGTGCCCTGGGCGGTGCTGGCCTCCGCGTCGGCGCCCTTCGCCTTCAGGATGAAGGTGTGGCGGACGTTGGAACGGCCCCGCACCGTGGCGGTGGCCAGACCGCTGCCCAGCATCACTTTCGACAGCTCGTTCGAGATCTCCTCCACGGAGATCTCCGTCTCGGCCTCCATGCGCAGCTCCACGGACTCACCGTTGAGCACCACGGCCCAGGACCCACGCCCGGTGCGCACCACGTCCGTGGGCCGCAGCGGCATGTCCTTGCGCGCGGGTTCCCACGGTCCGTCGCCGTGCTTCACGTCCACCGTGCCTTCGAAGGAGCTCAGCACCAGCTCCACGGCCTTCTTCGCCTCCTCCTGCGTGACGGCGGGACGCGGCGGCGCCTGTGGCGGCAGCGGCGCGGGAGGCTCCCGCAGGAAGACGAACCAGCCCACCGGCAGCGCGGCCAGGATGAGCACGAGCCCGATGAGGAACGGCGCCTGTCGCCTGCGGGATGGGGGAGCAGCCATGCGTTAGCCCTAGCTACCACACGCGGCGGGCTTCATGCCCGGGGCAGCACCACGGTGAACCGGGCCCCCTGCCCCTCTTCCGAGCGGACCTCCAGCGTCCCCCCGGCCTCCGTGACGATGCGCCACGCGACGCTCAGTCCCAGGCCCACATTGGACCAGATGTCCTTGGTGGTGAAGAAGGGCTCGAAGATGCGCGGCCGGATGCTCTCCGCGATGCCCCGGCCGGTGTCCTCCACCTCCAGGGTGCACATCCCGTCACGCTCGCCCGTGCGCAGGGTGAGGCGCTTCACCGGCGTCTTCAGCATGGCGGTGCGCGCGTTGGACAAGAGCGCCAGCACCACCTGCGACAGGTGACCGGGGTCCGCCTTCACCCGAGGCACCTCCGTGCCCAGCTCCGTCACCAGCTCGATGCCCTCCCCGCGCGTCTGGTTCTCCGTGAGGCTCAGCGCGTCGCGCACCACCGCGTTCAAATCAATGGGCCGCAGGTCCGGGCGCTCGCGCTGCTGGGAGAAGCGCAGCAGGTTCTGGGTGATGTCCTTGCAGCGCTTGGCGCTCTGCTCGATCTTGCGCAGCGTTTCGAAGTCCATGTCGTCCGGCGCCCGGTCCAGCAGCAGCAGCTGCACGTTGCCCAGGATGCCGGCCAGCGGATTGTTGATTTCGTGCGCCACGCCCGCGCCCAGCTGGCCCACCGCCGCCAGCTTCTGCGCCTCCACCAGCTGCAGCTGCGCCGCGCGCAGGTCCGCCGTGGCCTCCTCCACCCGGACCCGCAGGTCGTCGTTCCAGCTCATCAGCCGCGCGCGAGACGCCTCCAGCTCCTCGCCCATGCGGTTGAAGGTGGACGCAAGCTCGCTCAACTCGTCGTGGCCCTCCACGCGCAGGCGGCGCTCCAGCTCCCCGCGCCCATAGGCCTCCGCGCCCTGCACCACGTCCGCGAGCCGCCGGTCCAACCGCCGCGTGAAGAGCGCCCCCAGCGCCAGGAGCACCACCAGCGCGCCCGCCACGGACGCGAGCACCGTGGTGCGCAGCTCCCGCACCGGCGTCAGCGCCAGGGCCTCGTCCTCCGTCACGACGATGCCCATCTCCAGCGTGTTCACCCACGCCACGCTCACCCTGCGCGCGGGGTCCTTCAGCTGGAAGCTGCGCCCGCCCTCCGCGCCCGGGGCGGACTTCAGCGCCTCGCGCAGCTCCGGCTCCAGCGCCACCATGCGCCGCGTGGCCAGGGAGCTGGCCACGACGCGCCCTTCGGAGTCCACCACGTCCAGGCGCTGTCCGTCGTTCGCGCGCCGGGCGAGCAGCGCCTCCAGCTGCGTGAAGACGAGCTCCGCGATGGCGTACGGCGCGTCCTCCGAAGCGCCCAGCTTCACCGCCACCGCCACGGCGGCCACGCCCGAGCCCGCGTGCACATACGCGCTGCCCAGCGCCGTCTGGCCCTTGCCCCCGTCCCGGAAGTTCTCCACCGGCACCGCGTGCGCCAGCTGACGGACGTGCGCGGCGTCGAAGGCGGGATGGCGCTCGAGCGGCTCCTCGCTCCGGAACACGGCGGGCCCCAGGGGCTGCCCGTTCGCGTCCGCCTGGATGACCGCGCTCACCGAGGTGGACTGGCCATACAGGAGCATCAGCATGCCGCGCACCTCTTCGGGCGTGGCGCGCTCCCAGGGCAGCAGCTCCGCGGAGCGGGCCAGGCCGTTGACGACCTCCATCAGGTTCGCCTCCACGGCCTCGGCGGTGGCGGTGGCGAGCGCGCGCTGCTGCTCGTCGATGCGCTGGGCCAGCGCGTGCTCCGAGCGCGAAAGCAGCAGGAAGCCGACGATGGCCAGGGGCAGCACCGTCGCGGCGAGCATGAAGAGGATGAGCTGCTGGTAGAGCCTCATCCAGTGACGGACCGGACCACGCGCTCTAAGTCGCTGCGCAGGAAGACGGAGCCGGGGATGGCCTTGGCCCGCTTCTTCATGTCCGCGGCCCGGCGCGCCAGCTCCGCGTGGTCATGCGCCACGCCGTCCGTCATCACCGCCACGACGGACACGCTCATGATGGGGAACTCGCGCTTCTCCCCGAAGCGGTCCTCCGCCTCGATGTGGCCGCGCTCCCGGTCCTGCCGGTCGTAGTAGAGCGGGATGATGCGGTCGAACTGCTCAATCGCCCGCTGGCACACCCGGTCCACGGACTCCACGGAGGTGATGAAGACGAAGTCGTCTCCGGCCACGTGGCCCAGGAAGTCCCCCGGGGCGCCCTCCTGCTGGAAGACCTCCCGCATCAGGTCGCCCGTCTGGCGCACCACGCCGTCCGCCTTCGCGAAGCCGTAGTAGTCGTTGTAGGCCTTGAGGTTGTCCAGGTCCAGGTAGCAGAACGCGAACGGCTGGCGCGCGCCCAGCCGGCGCTGCACCTCGCGCTCGATGGCGGTGGAGCCGGGCAGCTGCGTGGTGGGCGACGAGGACAGCTCCTGCTCCTTGCGCCGCAGCATGCTCTCCACGCGCGCGCCCAATTCCAGCGCGTCGAAGGGCTTGGTGATGTAGTCGTCCCCGCCCAGCTTCAGCGCGCGGACCTTGGACGACGTCTCCGTGCGCGCGGAGATGAAGATGACGGAGATGTGGCCGCTGGCGCGCTCGGCCTTGATCTCCTCCAGGAACGCGAACCCGTCGCCGTCCGGCAGCGTGACGTCCAGGAGCACCGCGTCCGGCCTGCGCTCGCGCAGGGAACGCCGCCCCTCCTCCACGCTGTGCGCGACGCCGACCTCGAAGCCCAGGCCCTCCAGGACCTCGCGGCAGATGGAGGCGATCTTCGCGTCGTCGTCCACCACCAGCACGCGTCCGTGCTGCGCCCCGGCGCGGCCCCGCGCCAGCGAGTCCACCGTGGCCAGCAGCTTGTCTCCGGCCAGGGGGCGCACGAGGAACGCGTCCGCGCCGGCCCGGAAGGCGCGCTGGCGCTCGTCGAACGCGGAGGTGAGCAGGAGCGGCGCGCGGCGCGTCTCCGGATCATTCCGGAGGATCTCCGCCAGCCGCAGGCCGTCCACGTCCGGCAGCCGCACCGACACCAGCACCACGTCCGGGTGGAGGTTGCGCGCGGCGGACAGGCCCTCCTCCGCGGAGGCCGCCAGGCGCACCCGGTAGCCCCGGGCGCCGAGCAGCGCCTTCATGATGTGCCCCACCTCGGGCTCGCCCTCGATGATGAGCACCTTGCCGCGCGAGTCCGCGCGGACGGGCTGCGGCGACGGCAGCAGCGTGTCCACGGCCGCCTGGGACAGCACGTCCTGGGGCGGCTCCGTGGGGAGCACGGCGATGAAGCGCACGCCTGCCTGGCACGGCTCGGACCAGATGCGGCCGCCGTGGGCCTCCACGATGTTGCGGCAGATGGGCAGGCCCAGGCCGGTGCCGCGCACGGTGCGGTTCGCCTGCGTGCGCGCCTGCTCGAAGCGGTCGAAGATGCGCTCCAGGCTCTCTTCCGGGATGGGGTCGCCGCTGTTCCAGCAGGAGAGCACCACGTAGCCGGGCAGGCTGGACGTGGCGCGCAGCTCCACGCGCACCTCGCCGCCCTCCGGCGTGAACTTCACCGCGTTGTTGAGCAGGTTGTTGAGCACCTGGTTCACGCGGTTGGGGTCCACCATGGCGCGCAGCGGGTGCTGTGGCAGCAGGGGCACCACGCGGATGCGCTTCTCCGCGAAGGCGGGCCCATACTTCTCCACCACGCGCTGGACCAGCTCCTCCAGGTAGATGCGCTCGAAGCTCATCTTCAGCCGGCCCTGCGCGTACTTCGACAGGTCCAGCAGGTCATCCACGATGCTGTTGAGCTTCTCCGCGGAGTCCTTGGCCAGCGACAGGTAGCGGTGCTGCCGCTCGTTGATGTCCCCCGCCATCCGGTTGAGCACCAGGTCCAGGGCGCCGGTGATGGAGGTGAGCGGCGTGCGCAGCTCGTGGCTCACCATGGAGACGAAGGTGTCCTTGCGCTCCTCCAGCCGCTTCTGATCAGTGATGTCGCGCAGCACCACGCACACGCCGCGCAGGGTGCCGCGCGCGTCGTTGACGGGCGTCACGGTGGTCTGCACGGTGCGGTCGAAGAGCTTCACGTCCTCGCGCAGAACCTGGTGGCCGCTGTACTCCAGGTTGCGGACCAGCTGGAACGGCTGGAAGCCCAGGCGCTCCTCCAAGAGCCGGTTGGAGGGCCCCTGCCCCTCCTCCCCCGCGTGCAGGATGCGGCGCGCCGCGGGGTTCATCACCACGATGTCGTTCTTCTCGTCGGTGAGCACCACGCCGTCCGCCATGGACGCGACCATGCGCTCCATGCGGTGGCGGGCCTCTTCCTCCGCGGAGCGCAGCGACTGGATGGCGTCCGCCGTCTGGTTGGCGAGCACGTCCAGCAGGAGCCCGTCGTCCTCCGTGAACGCGTCCGCGCGGTGGGAGAACAGCGACAGCATGCCCACGGGCTTGCCCGCGGCGGTGAGGTTCACCGTGAGCTGGTTGGGGTAGACGACGGGGGACGCGGAGTCCTGGGTGGTGGTGCCGGTGACGCGGGTGATGACCCGGTCCTCCGGCAGCGTCAGGCCGCTGCTCTTGCGGTACGCGCCGAGCATGGACTCCTTGACGCCCAGCAGCGCCTCTTCTCCCACGTTGCCCACGCAGCGCAGGCGCAGCGTGGCGCCCCGCTGTCCGTCCGGCGCGATGAGGGCCGCGCCGCAGTCGTACGGCAGCACGCGGGCCACGGCGGTGAGCACGCGGTCGATGATGGCGTCGTAGCTGGCCGGGTCGTTCGCGCTGGCGCGGCTGACCTCATAGAGGACGAAGAGGGCCTCCACCCGCTGGTGCAGCTGGCGGATGAGCTTCTCCTTGTCCTTCTTGAGCTGGGCGAACTCCACCGCGTTCTTCACGGTGATGAGCAGGTCGTTCACGTCCCAGGGCTTGGTGACGTAGCGGTACACCTGGCCCTGGTTGATGGCCGCGATGATGTCCTGCGGGTCCGTGTAGGCGGTGAGCAGGAGCGTCGTGACGTCGATGCCCTCCGCCCTGGCGGCGTTGACCAGGTCGATGCCGGTCATCTCCGGCATGCGCTGGTCCGTGACGAGCACGTCCACGGACTCCGTTCGCAGGATTTCCAGGGCTGCCTTGCCGTGGGGGGCGGTGAGGACGCGATAACGCCGCTGGAACATCCGGCTGAGGATGTCCAGGACGTCGGCCTCGTCGTCGACGAAGAGCAGCGTGTGGCGGAGGTCGGACACGGCGGCGCCAAGTGTACGCCGAGATCAACGCGCATCCTCAAGCGGCGAGAAAGACGGGCTGAGGGCAGCACGGGGGGTATGGGTGGGGGTACTGAACAGATTGACTCTACACGTATGTTCAGGGAGCATGGGCCACTGAAATTCTGTTGCCCATCACCGCCAGAGCAGGCGGGCGACCGAGCGAAGGAGTGCGGCCATGGAAGAGCTCACGGAGCGCCAGCGCGAAATCCTGACCTTCATCGTGAAGGAGACGGAGGTCCGAGGCTTCCCCCCGACCATCCGGGAGATTGGGGAGCACATGGACATCCGGTCGACCAACGGGGTGAACGACCACCTGAAGGCCCTGGAGCGCAAGGGCTACCTGACCCGGGGCGAGCAGCAGAGCCGCTCGCTGGTGCCCACCAAGCGGGCGAGGCTGCTCCTGGGCCTGGGGATGAAGAGCCGGGAGTCCGGCATGATCGAGATCCCCCTGCTGGGCAAGGTGGCGGCGGGTGCGCCGGCGCTGGCGCAGGAGCACATGGAGGACTCGGTCAAGATCGACAGCTTCCTGCTGGGCGGGGTGAACGGCCGGGAGGTGTTCGCGCTGAGGGTCAAGGGCCAGTCGATGATCGACGACGGCATCCACGACGGGGACTACCTCTTCGTGAAGAAGACGCCGTCGGCGCAGCCGGGTGAAATCGTGGTGGCGCTCATCGAGGACGAGGCCACGGTGAAGCGCTACTACCCGGAGCAGGACCGCATCCGCTTCCAGCCGGCGAACGCGACGATGCAGCCCATCTACGTGAACCGCTCGGACTTCCGCTCCACCATGATTCTGGGGCAGGTGGTGGGCGTGTACCGGAAGCTGCAGGGCGGCAGGACGTAAGCGCCGTGACTTTCCGCCCGGGCACGGTGAGCCCGGGCGGGAGGCGTCAGCGGACGGGGCAGGCGCCGCAGTCGAGCGCGGAGCCGCAGCCGTCCGGAACGACGCTGCCGCAGGAGCGGCCCAGGGAAGCGCAGGTCGCGGGCGTGCAGCAGGTGTTGTCCGCGGTGCAGGTCTGCCCCTGGGGACACACGCCACAGTCGATGCGGCCGTGCGTGGTGTCCTTGAAGCCGCAGGCGACCTGGAGGCTGGCGCAGATTTCGGGCGCGGGGACGCCGTTCATGTTCCTGCGGCCCCGGACCTTCTCCTTGAGCACCTCCACTGAGAGGTAGGAGGTGACGGGAGCATCGGCGGAGGGGGTCTGGATGTTCACGCCCCAGCCCTGGGGTCCCAGCGCGCGCGTCAGTTCTCTCTTGAATTCAGCTCCACGCAGGGTCGGGTCTTCCCAGGAATCGTACATCCACAGCCCGGCCTCGGTTCCAGGAGGGGGCGCTTCCGTGAGGAGGACGGTGGGCCAGAGACCGGAGGGCCAGGTGATCATCTCCGCGAAGCGGTCCCCCAGCACCATCAAAGGCGGCGACATGGCAGCACGGGGCAGGAACTCCACCGGGCTCAGGCCATTGATCCGGATCAACAGCCCTTCGTGGACGGTGACCTCTTCTTGCGTTTCGCCGCGGAAGACCGTGAAGCCCCGGGTGATGTGAACGCGCTCCACTGACGTCACGGTGCCAAGCCCGGAGTTCTGGGAGCGCGGCCAGGTCCGGGGAGTGGGGGGAGGTGGTGGCTCCGTACAAGCCAGCGTCAGGCCCAGCAACAGCAGACCGCACAAGCGCAACATGTGTCTCCCCCTCGGACTCCAGGCACGGCGTGACAATCAGACTTCGGTGAACCGTATTCCCGTGGCGCGGATGCGCTCCAGCGCGACCTTGATGTCCTCGGAGACGATGAGGGCGATGGACCATCCCCATGTCCTGAAGACCCGGGCATCGCCGACCTGGGCTGGGTCAATGCGCATCCCGTCAACGTCGCGATACTCCCCGACCCGCTCCGGCCGGCCATCTTGAGGCGCCCACCGGATCACCTCTTCGGAAGCTTCGTCATCGATGCAGCGGATGAGCCGGGTCGCCACGAGGATGGCATGCGGCCCCTCATGTCCCTGGACGTCGACGGGCACGAGTTGGATGTCCTGCGCTGCAAGCGCTGAAAAAACTGCTGCGACCCGCGCGCTCACGACGGGCGTACTGAACCCAGCCAGGGAGAAGTCGAGGGGCGTTCCAGGATGTTCAAGCGGAACGAGCAGCTCCTGTTGCGGAGGAAGAGGTCGACCCTCTCTGAACATCCAAGGGTCTTCGACCTCGCGCCCACCCGCATCCAAAGGGATGCCCAGCTCCCATCGATCTGGGAGGGTGATGTCATCAAGAAGCCGGAAGTAGCGCCGTGGCAAAGGTCACACGGGGGTGAAGTGCACGCCCGTGGCGCGTACGCGTTCCAAGGCGAGCTTGATGTCCTCGGAGACGATGAGGGCGATGGACCATCCTTCCAGCCGGAAGACCTTGGCCTCGCCGACCCGCAGTGGATCGATGTGCAGATCATCCACGGCGTAGTACTTCCCGACTTTTTCGGGCAGTCCATCCTCGGCGGTCCAGAATTGGACCTTCGAGCGCGGCTCGTCGATGCAGCGGATCAGCCGGGTCGCCACCAGGATCCGGAAGGGGTCTTCCTCTTCTTCAACGTTGGCGTGAATGAGCTGGACGTCGTTGGGAGCCAGGTTCGCGAAAATGGCCGCGACACGCTGACGGACAACCGGGACCATGGACGCGGTCTGCGTGAAGTCGAGCGCCTGCCCGGGATGTTCCACGGCAATCCGAATGCGCCCTTCGATCCGCACGCGATGCCCGCGATTGAAGTCGCGAGCGTCCTCCAGTTCCTGCAGACCCGCGTCCATGGGGTCATCCAGGTGCCAGCGTCCAGGCCAATAAACGTCATCTGCGAGTTCGAAGAAGCGTGCCCCCATCCTCATGCCTACGGGCACTTCACCACGCCACCATCCGTCGCCGCCGTGGCCACCCGGGCACAGGCAGCCTGCACGGTGGCCGTGTCCTTCAGGTCACGCGCGAGCCTCGCGGTGGACAACTGCAACTCCAGGTTCTTCGCGTGCCCCGGCTCCGCCCCCAGGCTCGTCAGGATGCGCAGCGCGTCCTGCTTGCGCCCCATCGCCGAGAGCAGGTCCGCCAGCGCCTGCATCTCCCCCACGTCCGCCCCCGACACCGTGTCCAGGGCCTTCTGCAGCTCCCCTTCCGCCGCCGCCCGGTCGTCCACCGTCAGGTGGGCCTTCGCGAGCGCCACGTGGACGACAGCGCGGTCCTTCACCTTCAGCGATTCGCCGTAGGCCTTCAGCGCCTCTTCGCGCTTGCCCAGCTTGAGCTGGATCTCCGCCACCAGCTCCCACAGCGTCGGATCCTTCGGCGACTTCTTCGCGGCCTCCTCGTACGCCGCCGCCGCTTCCGGCAACCGGCCCGCGCGCACCTCCGCGTCGCCCAGCGCCGTCAGCACCTCCGGCGTGCGCACGCCCTGCCCCGTCACCTTGCGCAGCAGCCCGAGCACCTCGTCCTGCCGCCCCTGCGTCGTCAGCACGTCCACTGCCCGCACCAGCAGGTCGGCCTTCGACGCGTCCGGCGCGGCCTCGGCCGCCTGCGTGAAGTCGCGCACCGCCTCGTCGTGGTCACCGCGCTCCTCGGCCAGCTCGCCCAGTTGCTCCAGCGCGTTGAAGTCCTTTGGATGCAGCACCAGCGCCTTCTGCAGCGACTGCCGCGCTTCGTCCTTCTTGCCCAGCTGCGCCTGGATGAACCCCAGCCGGCTCCAGTTGGTGGAGCGCTTCGCATCCAGCCGCAGCGCGACCTCGAACTCCTTCGCGGCCTCCTCCAGCCGGCTCATCGACAGGAGCACCTCGCCCCTCGCGGCGGGCAGGCGCGGATCCGCGGGCGCCAGCGTCTTCATCTCGTCGAAGGACTTGAGCGCCGCGTCGAGGTTGCCCTTGAGGTACTCGGAGTTGCCCTGGAGGTAGAGCCCTTCCGCCTGGTCCTTCGGGTCGAGCTTCGGCGTTTCGGTGCAGGCCCCGGAGGCCAGCAGGGCAATGAGCGGCAAGGCACGCAGAGGCGAGGACATGAGAGGCTCCGGAAGACTCAGAAGTGATACGCGATGCCGGCGTTGACATCGAAGTTGAGGCCGTCGCCCGCACCGTCGTCCGCGAGCCCCAGCACCGCCTGCGCGATGTTCGTTCCCAGCTCCAGCTGGAAGCCCACGTGGCCCGCCAGCAGGTACTCCAACCCCACGAACCCCACGACGGACGGCAGCGGGCCCGTGCTCTGGAAGATGCCGTAGTCGCCGAACGACAACTGCACGCCCAGGCCGAAGCCCCAGTACGGCCGCAGGTCCTTCTCCAGGCGGTGGTAGTGCCGCGCCCCCACGATGCTGGGCAGCACGTTGAGCTCGCCCTCGGCGTCGCCGCCGGCATGCACCCAGGTGAAGCCGACCTGGACGAAGCCCTGCCATTCCGGGTGGAACCAGTAGCCCATCTCCAGGTCCAGGCCCGGGTTCAAGGACGACACCTTGTCGATGAAGCTGTTGTTGAAGCGCAGCCCCAGTGTCAGCCCGCCCCCCGGCGACGACGCGACCGCGCCGCCCAAGAGGGGCCGGGCCTGGACGAGCTCACCGGGAGACTCCAGCGCGATGCTCAACTCGTCGGTCACGGCGACGACCGCGCGCAGGAGCTCGCCGTCCTCGGAGGCCTCCGTGCGCGGCCGAGCGAGGGTGCGGCCATCCCGCGTATCCACGAGGCTCGCGTCGAGGAGGTACTGCCCCCCGAAGCGATCCAACCGGCCCGTGAGGACGTAGCGCGCGCCCGTCAGCGAGGACAGCTCCTGGACGCACTCGCCCTTCTCGCAAGGGGCGCGGTCCACCAGCTCCAGCTGGCGCTCCGTACCGACCCGCTGCTGGAGCTCCCGCTGGGACAGCACGCGCAGCCGGGGCGACTCCGAGAGCCGTCCCGAGATGAGCGACGTGATGCCCTGCGCGGCATCCCTCCCCGCCGCGTTGGCCGCCAGGGGCAGCACCGCCACCGTGAGCGGCTCGGCGACGGCCGCCTCCTCCTGGGCGAAGACAGGCGACGACAGCGCGACGAGGCACGAGATGAAGAGCCGGGGGAGGCGGGACACGGCCGACACTCTACCCTCCTCCAGGCCCGCGCCCAGGCCTTCCGTGGCCGCTTCCCTGCCCGCTCACCCCTGATGGTTGAGCTTCGCCGCCAGGGAACGCACCACGACGCGCGGGCTGACCCGCACCGAGAAGGCCGCCAGCCAGTTGAGCACGCCGTGGATGGAGACCACCCGCCCCTTCATCATCGCCGCGTAGGCATGGCCCGCGACCTCGGGCGCCTCCGCCACGCCCGGCCGATTGAACAGGAGAGACTCCGCGTTGCCGGCGCGCCCGGCGAACTCCGTCTTCGTGGCGCCCGGGCAGTGGCAGGTCACCGACACGCCCGTGCCCTCCAGCTCGACCGCGAGCGCCTCCGTGAACGACAGCACGAACGCCTTCGTCGCGTAGTACGTGGCCATGTACGGCCCCGGCAGGAAGCCCGCGGTGGACGCGATGTTGAGGATGCGCCCCTGCTTGCGCTCGCGCATGGGCCGCGCGAACAGGTGCGTGAGCTTGAGCAGCGCGACGCAGTTGACCTCCACCATCTCCGCCTCGCGCCCCAGGTCCTGCTCCAGGAACGGCCCGGAGGAACCGAACCCCGCGTTGTTCACGAGGAAGTCCACCGCGAGCCCCAGCTCCTGCACGCGCGCGAAGAGCTGCTCTGGCGCGGAAGGATGTCCCAGGTCCGCAGGCAGCACGTGCGCCTTCACCCCGTGCGCCTGCTCCAGCTTGCGAGCCAGCTCCTCCAGCTTCGCCACGCCGCGCGCGACGAGGATGACGTCGTGCCCGTCCTTCGCGAACTGCTCCGCGAACCGCACCCCGAGCCCCGCTGACGCGCCGGTGATGAGCGCCACTTTCCGCGACATGGTGATGCCTCCCGACGGCCGATATAGCAGCACCGGTGAGCAGAAGGCCCCAAGCCCGCGCACAAAGCGGTTGCCCGTGGGGATCCACGGCCATATTCGGAAGAGGACCCCGAGGACGTGGAGCCCGGCATGGAGCGGATGGACACCCTCGAAGCGCTGCTCGCGCGCGGACGGACGGAGGACGTAGCGCTCGGTGCGCCCGGCAGGCAGGGCATGACGTACGGCGCGCTGCGGGACCTCACCGCGACAGTCCGCGAGCAACTGAATGCGTGGGGCCTGGGACAGGGAGACCGCGTCGCGCTGGTGCTGCCCAACGGCCCGGAGATGGCGGCGGCGTTCCTCGCCGTGGCCAGCGCCGCGACGACCGCGCCGCTCAATCCCGCCTATCGCGCGGACGAGCTCACGTTCTACCTGGACGACCTCCAGGCCCGTGCCCTCCTCGTGCTCGAAGGAGCGGAGGGACCGGCCCGCGAGGTCGCGCGCGCACGCGACCTCCCGCTCATCGAACTGCGTCCGACGCTGGAAGGGCCCGCGGGGCACTTCACGCTCGTGGCGGGGCAGCCGCTGTCGGGCATGGCGCTCCGTCCCGGCCCCGCAAGCGCGGACGACGTCGCGCTGGTGCTGCACACGTCGGGCACGACGGCGCGGCCCAAGCAGGTGCCGCTGACGCACGCGAACCTCCGCGCCTCCGCGCGGCACATCGGCGCGCAGCTGGGGCTGGGTCCCACGGATGCGTGCCTCAACATCATGCCGCTGTTCCACATCCACGGGCTCGTGGCGGCGGTGCTGTCCAGTCTGGCGGCCGGCGGTCGCGTGGTGTGCACGCCCGGCTTCAACGCCCTGCGCTTCTTCTCCTGGTTCGAGGAGGTCCGCCCCACCTGGTACACGGCCGTCCCCACCATGCATCAGGCGCTGCTGGAGCGCGCCCACCGCAACGCGGACAGCCTGAAGGACCACCGCCTGCGCTTCATCCGGTCCTCCTCCGCGTCGCTGCCGCCACAGGTGATGGAGGAGCTGGAGCGCGTCTTCGGCGTGCCCGTCATCGAGAGCTACGGCATGACGGAGGCCGCGCACCAGATGGCCTCCAACCCGCTGCCGCCGCGTCCCCGGTACGCAGGGTCGGTGGGGCTCGCCGCCGGGCCGGAGGTCGCCATCATGGACGACTCGGGCACGCTGCTGCCTCCGGGCACGACGGGCGAAGTGGTCATCCGCGGCCCCAACGTCATGTCCGGCTACGTGAACAACTCCGAGGCCAACGCGCGCGCCTTCACCCACGGATGGTTCCGCACGGGCGACCAGGGGACGCTCGACGCACAGGGCTACCTGCGGCTCACCGGACGGCTGAAGGAGCTGATCAATCGCGGCGGGGAGAAGGTGAGCCCGCTGGAGGTGGACACCGTGCTGTTGGATCATCCCGCCGTGCAGCAGGCCGTGACGTTCGCCCTGCCCCACCCCAGGCTCGGCGAGGACGTGGCCGCCGCCGTCGTCCTTCGCGAGGGCCACGCGCCCACCGAGCGCGAGCTGCGCGACTTCGTGGCCTCCCGCGTGGCGGACTTCAAGGTGCCCCGCCGCATCGTGTTCCTCACGGAGCTGCCCAAGGGCCCCACCGGCAAGGTGCAGCGCATCGGGCTCGCGCAGCGGCTGGGGCTCACGTCATGAGGATCGCCATCTTCGGCGCGGGCGCCATCGGCGGCTTCCTGGGCGTCAAGCTGCTCCAGGCCGGCGCGGACGTCACCTTCATCGCGCGAGGCGCCCACCTGGACGCCATGCGCGCCCACGGCGTCACGCTCACCAGCGGCGGCGAGACGGTCACCGTGCATCCCCATTGCACGGACTCGCCCGACGACGCGGGCCCGCAGGACTACGTCTTCCTCACCCTCAAGGCCCACGCCCTGCCCGCCGCGGCGCCCCAAATCGCCCGGCTGCTGGGCCCGGAGACGGCGCTCGTCACCGGCATCAACGGCGTGCCCTACTGGTACTTCCACGGACTCGAAGGCCCGTACACCGGCCGCCACGTCGAGAGCGTGGACCCCGGCGGCGTCATCCTGCGCACCCTGCCTCCCGAGCGCGTCATCGCCACCGTGGTGTACCCGGCCGCGGAGGTCGTCTCCCCCGGCGTCATCGTGCACACGTACAACGACCGCGTGACGCTGGGCGAACCCGACGGCGGCAAGAGCCCGCGCGTGCAGGCCCTGTCGCAGCTCATGATGAAGGCCGGGCTCAAGTCGCCCGTGCGTCCGCGCATCCGCGATGAAATCTGGGTGAAGCTCTGGGGCAACCTCGCCTTCAACCCGCTGTCCGCGCTGACCGGCGCGACGCTCGACGTGCTCGCCCGCCAGCCGGACCTGCGCGCCGTGGCCCGCACGATGATGCTGGAGGCGCAGGCCGTGGCGGAGACGCTGGGCACGCGCTTCCTCATCGACGTGGATCAGCGCATCCAGGGCGCGTCCCAGGTCGGCGCGCACAAGACGTCCATGCTCCAGGACCTGGAGCGCGGGCGCCCCATGGAGATTGATGCCCTGCTGGGCGCCGTCGTGGAGCTGGGCCAGCTCACCGGCAAGCCCATGCCCACCTGCGAGAACATCCTCGCCCTGGTGCGCGAGCGTGCCCGCCACGCTGGCGGCTACCCGCCGCGCGCGACGCCTCCCGCGCCCGAGGAAACCTAGTCTTCAGCGCGTCCAGCGCCTTCTTCTCCGCCTGCTTCAGCTCCAGTCCAGGAGGTCCCCCCTTCTTGCAAGTCCCGGGTCGACCTGCGGATGCTCGCTCGACGGGAGGAGCGGCGGCGCGGGCCTGGACGGTCCGCTCCGCCGTGTCGAGCGCATGGACCTGGAAGAGTTGCGTGCCTTTGTCGGCGTCGCGGAGACGGGCTCGTTCCTGGCCGCGGCGGACATCCTGGGAGTGTCCAGGACGACGCTGCGGCGTCGCGTCGAGGCGCTGGAGGCTCGCGCGGGCGTACCTCTGCTCAAGAGCACCCGAACGGGCGTGGTGTTGACGGAGGCGGGCGAGGTGCTCGCCCGTCGCGGCCGGCTGATGATGCAGGAAGCGCGCGCGCTGGTGGCCTCACTGCGCGAGGTCGGGCAGGCCCCCGCAGGGCTGCTGCGCGTGGTGTTGCCGGTGGGCCTGCCGCCACACCTTCTGTCGCCGCTGTTCGGCTTGCTGCGGAGCACCTATCCACTCCTGAGGGTCCACGCATGCTTCAGCGACCATCCGCTGGCGGAGCCGCTCGACGACGTGGACCTCGCGGTGCACTTCGGGGAGGACATGCCCCGTGGCCCCTGGGTTTCCCAGGTGGTGCTGCGGGTTCGCGAGCGCCTCTGGGCCGGCGCGGACTACCTGCGTGAGCGCGGTCCGCCAGACTCCGTGGAGGCCTTGCGGAGCCACGAGCTCTTCTCCTGGCAGGGCCCGGGGGGCGACGCATGCCTGTGGCCCCAGCTTCGCGGCCCCGCGTTCCAGGTGGAACCCGCCCTCATCTCCACGGACATCCATCTCATCCGGGCGTGCTGCCTCGCGGGGCAGGGCATCGGGCTGATCCCCAGCGTGGACCTGGCGGACCCGGGCGAGGTGGAGGGGGCGCTGGTCCCCGTGCTCGCGGACGTCGTGGGGCGTGAGCAGCCGCTGCGCGTGAGTGTCCCAGAGGCGCTCAGCGAGCTTCCGAAGATCCGGCAGGTGCTCGAACACATCCGGCGGATCATCGCTCCGTTGTGAGGCGCGCCCGTGGACTGAAGCCGGTCATCGGGTGGCCACTTTTGGCCATCCCGGGGGCAGGCGTCCACGCTACGCCATGAGGCGTTCCCCTCGTGCTGGAGTCCGCCATGCGAATCCCCATGTCCCTGACCCTCGTCCTGACCCTCGGAGCGCTGTCCTCCCATGCCAAGGACCCCGCGCTCGGCGCCACGACCTTCACCGTCTATGAAGCCTTCCTCAGCCCCGCTCAGGAGCCCGGCGAGGAGTCCGAGACCCCCAAGCCCCTGCAGAAGAGCCTGGGGGCCACCGCGCCCTCGACGCCGAGGGAGCAGCGCATGTCCCGGGGCCATGGGGTGCTGCGCTTCTCCAAGGACCTGACCCGGGCCTATGTCGAGGTCGAGATGACCGGCGTCAATCCCGCAGACATCCTCATGTTCCACATCCACTGCGGCCCGCCGGGCGTCCTGGGCCCGGTGGTGGTGGATTTCGGCGAGTCGGGCAACCTGACGAAGACGCTCGCCAACGGACGCTGGGCGGTGGAGCTGACCAACGCGAACATCACCTTCGTCAAGGACATGAAGGGCATGAAGCCCGGCCTCCCGGAGAGCTGTCCGGCGGAGCTGGGCTTCCTGGCCCAGACGCGGACGCTGGCCGGGCTCGAGTCGCTCGCGCGCAAGGGCGTGCTCTATTTCAACCTGCACACCAAGGCCCATACCTACTACGGAGAGATGCGCGGGCAGCTCTACGCCGTCCAACCCTGAGCGCCGCCCACATCCGGCGGAACGAGGACTAGTCGTTCGCGGACGGCATCACGCCCAGGTACTCCAGCGGATCCGCCGGCTTGCCGTCCACGCGCACCTCGAAGTGCACGTGCGGGCCGGACGTGCGGCCGGACTCGCCCACCGTGGCGATGACCTGCCCGCGCCGGACCTTCTGCCCCGTCTTCACGCGCAGGTCGCGGTTGTGCGCGTAGAGCGTGATCAGCGGCGACGCGTGCTCCACGATGACGATGAGGCCGTAGCCCTTCTGCTCGCCCGCGTAGAGGACCGTGCCCGCCTGCGCCGTCTTGATGGGCGTGCCCGCGGGCGCCGCCAGGTCGATGCCGTCGTGCGGCTCCTTGCCCTTCTTGCCGAAGCGGCCGTACAGCACGCCCCGCAACGGCCAGTCGAGCATCCCCTGCGTCGCGAGCCTCGGACGCGACGGCGCGCCCGGCCGCCCCGACACCACGCGCGCTCGCGGCGGGTCCTCGCGGCGCGACACCGCCGGCACCGAGCGGCGCGGCGTGGACACCGGCGCCTGCCCCGGCTTGGAGAGCACCAGCTCTGGCTCCTCGTCGGACAGCGGCCCCGGGTCGCCATACTTCGGCGGCTCGCTGCCCGGAATCATCAACTCCTTGCCCACCGCCAGCTCACGCGGATCCTTGATGCCGTTGGCCTGCGCCAGCTCGTCCACCGTGATGCCGTACGTCTTGGCGATGCGGTACATCGTCTCGCCCGCCGCCACGCGGTGGCGCACCGCCACCAGCTCCGGCTCCTCGTGCGTGGGCCTCAGCGCGAAGGACAGCGGCTTGCCGTTGCTCGTGGCCTCCGGCCGCACGCCCGCAGTGTCCAGCTGCGAGGAGGAGGCGGCCTGGGTGCCCGCACAGCCGCTGAACAGCGCGGCCGCGAGCAACACCCAGAGCGCCCTGCCCGCTCGGCTGGAGCCGCCCGGCCCCAACCTCAGGCACCGCCGCCGGAACCGTGCCGCTTGAAGCCCTGCAGGTTCCACCCCGAGAGCTCGGGGATGCGACCGTGGTCGGTCATCTCGAAGTGCAGCGGTGTCACCGACACGCGCTTCTCGTCGATGACGGTGTTGCAGTCGCTGCCCGGGATGTCGTCGTGCGCGTACTCCGTGCCGCCAATCCAGTAGTACTTGCGGCCGCGCGGGTCCTCCTTCTCCACGACGTTGCTGCCGTAGGAGTGCCGCCCCTGCCGGGTGATGACGTAGCCGTCCGGCTCCACGCCGCCGGGGATGTTCACGTTGAGGAGCATCCGGGGCGGCAGGGGCCGCGTCAGCGCCTCCGTCACCAGCGCCCGCGCGAAGCGGCCCGCCGGCCCGAAGTCGAACGGCCCCCGCGTCACCAGGCTGAACGCGATGGCCGGGATGCCGAGGAACGCGGCCTCCATGGCCGCCGCCACCGTCCCGGAGTACATGATGTCGTCCGCCAGGTTCGCGCCGTGATTGATGCCGGAGACCATGAGCTGGGGACGATTGTCCTTCAGCAAGTGGTTCACCGCCAGATACGAGCAATCCGTGGGGGTGCCGTCCACGGAGAACCACCGCTCGCGCACCTCCTTGATGCGCAGCGGCCGGTGCAGGCTGATGGCATGGGAGGCGGCGCTCTGCTCGCGGTCAGGCGCCACCACCCACACCTCGCCCAGGGGGCTCACCGCCTCCACGAGCGTCTGCAGCCCTTCGGAGAAGTAGCCGTCGTCGTTGGAGACGAGGATGCGGGGGCGAGAGGTGCTCACGGTCACTGCTTCTTCGCGAGCGAGCGGAAGGCGGTGCGGCCCGCGTACCGCGCACCGGCGCCCAGCTCCTCTTCAATGCGCAGGAGCTGGTTGTACTTGGCCACGCGGTCGGAGCGCGACGCCGAGCCCGTCTTGATCTGCCCGCAGTCCAGCGCCACCGCCAGGTCCGCGATGGTGGTGTCCTCGGACTCGCCGGAGCGGTGGCTCATGATGGACGTCATGCCCGCCTTGTGCGCCATGCGCACCGCGTCGAACGTCTCCGTGAGCGAGCCAATCTGGTTCACCTTCACCAGGATGGAGTTAGCCGTGCCCGTCTCGATGCCCTTGGACAGGCGCTCCACGTTGGTGACGAAGAGGTCGTCGCCCACCAGCTGCACCTTGTCGCCCAGCGCGTCGGTGAGCTTCTTCCAGCCCTCCCAGTCATCCTCCGCCATGCCGTCTTCGATGGAGATGATGGGGTACTTCTGGGACAGGCCCCGGTAGTACTCCAGCAGGCCCTGCGAGTCGTACTCCTTGCCCTCGCCCTTGAGCTTGTACTTCTTGGAGCCCTTGTCGAAGAACTCGCTCGCGGCCACGTCCAGCGCCAGGAACAGCTGCTCGCCCGCCTTGAAGCCCGCGGCGTCGATGGCCTCCATGATGAGCTTGAGCGCCTCCTCGTTGGCCGGCAGGTCCGGGGCGTAGCCGCCCTCGTCGCCCACGCCCGTGGCCAGCTTGCGGGCCTTCAGGATCTTCTTGAGCGCGTGGAACACCTCCGCGCCCCAGCGCAGGCCCTCCGCGAACGTCTTCGCGCCGGCGGGCACCACCATGAACTCCTGCACGTCCACGCGGGTGTCCGCGTGCGCGCCGCCGTTGAGGATGTTCATCAGCGGCACGGGCAGCGTGCGCGCCTGCAGGCCGCCCACGTAGCGGTACAGCGGCAGGCCGTGCGCGTCCGCCGCGGCGCGCGCAGTGGCCATGGAGACGGCGAGGATGGCGTTGGCGCCCAGCTTGGACTTGGTGGACGTGCCGTCCAGCTCGATCATCCGCTGGTCCACGGCCACCTGGTCCACGGCGTCCATGCCGATGAGCGCCGGCCCGATGGTGTCGCGCACGTGGTCCACGGCCTTCTTCACGCCCTTGCCCAGGTAGCGGCCCTTGTCGCCGTCACGCAGCTCGTGCGCCTCGTGCTCGCCGGTGGAGGCGCCGGAGGGCACCGTCGCGCGGCCACGCGAGCCGCCCACGAGCAGCACTTCGGCCTCCACGGTCGGATTGCCACGGGAATCGAGCACTTCACGCGCCAGGATTTGAGCGATCTCGGTCATAGGGCGCCGGTTCTACGAAGCACGGGCGGAACGGGCAAGCACGCTCGCACCGGCCGCCTGCTACAGTGTCCAGCCGTCGAATGCCTCCTCCTCCCAAGCGCCGCGCCACGGGCCCCGACCCGCTCCCCGGGCAGCGCGCCCGGGGCGCCCTCCTGGGCCTCGCCATCGGCAATGCCCTGGCCGTCCCCACCGCGGGGAGGCCCTTCTTCGCGCCGGCCTTCCCCCAGCTCGCCGAGGGGCCGTACCAGGGCATGCACGGAGGCGGCCCGCACGACCTGCGCAAGGGGCAGGTGACGGAGCCCACCCAGCTCGCGGTGGCGCTGGCCCTCAGCCTGCGGGACATGAAGCGCTACGACGCGGGGGATGCCCTCAAGCGCTACCGGGCCTGGCAGTCGCACGCCATCTCCGTCAGCGAGCCCATGAGGGAGCTGTTCCAGGAGTGCGACGCGAGCCTCCCGCCCCACCTGAAGGACGCCGGCAAGCGCGTGTGGCAGAAGAACCTCCGGCGCCTGGCCCCTGCGGGCGCCCTGCCGCGCGTGGTGCCCCTGGGCGTGCTCCTGACCCGGGACTCCTTCGCCCTGGCGAAGGCGGCGCTGGAGGACACCGCCCTCACCCACTTCGACCCGCGCAGCCAGCTGGCCAGCGCGGGGCTGTGCGCCGCCATCGCCAAGGCGGTGACGGGCGGCCCGGACCTGAAGGCCGCGGACCTGCTGCCCGCCGCGGAGGTGGGCATCTCCCTGGCCGCCGCCGCCCTGGGGAAGCAGGAGAAGGACTACGTCCAGGAGGTGGCCTTCGCCGCGAAGCTCCTGCGCGAAGACCTGGCCCTGGCGGCGCAAGACGACCCGCAGCTCTACGGCCCGGAGTTGCACATGCACCGGCCCGGCAATAACGCGGTGCGTGCAGCGTTCCGGCTGGCCTTCTGGGAGCTGCTCCATGTCCCCACCGCGGAGGCGGCGCTCCTGGACGTCATCCACCGGGGCGGCGACACGGAGGTCCACGGCGCCGTCACCGGGGCGCTGGTGGGCGCCTTCCACGGCGAGGGGGCGCTGCCGGAGGAGTGGCGCCAGAAGGTCCTCCTGGCCCTCCAGCCCTACAACCCCCTCCAGAAGGGGACGGTGCTGTGGGAGGTGTACCACCCCCGGCACCTGCTGCTGCTGGCCCCGGCGTGAGGAGGCCCGCAAGTGCGAAGCCCGCGGGGGCTGTCCGCTGAGGGACAGCCCGGCCGCGGGCTCCGGGACACGCCGTGGCACCGGGGCCACGGGTGGGATGGGTCATCAGCCGAGCAGGTCGATGACGACGACGCCTCGTGACGGCTTCTCTTCCTCGGTGTCCGTCCTCCGGTGGGGACGGTCATCGGGTGCAGGCAGTGGGAGCTCCACCACCGGCCGCTCGTAATCCTCGCGGCGGAGCCGCTCGCGGCGCTTGATTTCTTCAATGATGAACGCGTCGAGCATGGGTTCGGTTTCTCCCTCAGCCTACGTACCCCAATGTACGCCCGCCGTCCCGCCCCCTTACCACTTCCACATCTCTTTGATGCAAATTAAGAACCCCGGTTTCTTTCTGGGGATGGCGACCTGATTTCGCATGGCTGCTCGTCCAGCTCCCGACATCCGGGACAGGGCGACCGTGCCACGGATGTCAGGGAAGCGTCCGTGGACGTTCAAAATTCGCCTGATCCTAATGCGTCCGCCGCGCGCCGCAATACGACTCATTTCAGGTGGCCCCCCTCCGCTCGCGCGGCACGGCTCCAGCCAAAAAGGGCCCGCCCGCCCCCCTGCTCCCGTGCACGGCACGGGCCGTACGGGATGACAGGCAGGCGGGCGGGAAACTGACGCGGACCGTCAGCGGTGACGAAAGCCGTCGACGACAGGCGTCAGGGGGCTTCCGCGCGGCGCTTGAAAGCCTCCAGCATCTTGGGGAGCTGGGTCTCCGTCAGGGTGTTGATGATGGCCTTGGGGATGAGGGCGCCCAGGGCCATCTCCACGTTGTAGGTCGCGCGCGTCTTGCCTTCGCCCTCGGGCTCCAGCGTCCAGCTGCCCTTGTTGTCCTTCATCACCTCGCCCTCGACGAAGGTCCAGGACATGCGCTTGGGGCGCTCCTCGGTGACGCGGATGGTGTAGCGGATGCGCTTCACCACATCGACCTCGTAGTGCACCTGGACGGTGTTCCCCTGGCGCTGGGAGGTGGAGACCTTCTTCACCTCCGGGAGGAACTCCGCGTAGCGGTCGTAGTTGGTGACGATGTCGAAGACCTTCTCGACGGGAGCGTTGATGGTGATGGTGCGCGTGGCGCCGGCCATGGTGGTGTCTCCGGTGGAGTGAGGGACGAGGCTGACGGACAGCTTACGGCGCGTAGCCCGGCTTCTTGTCGAACTTGTGGTTGGACTGGATGAAGCGGACGGTGCCCGTCTTGCTGCGCATGACGACGGAGTGCGTCTCACAGCCGCCGCCGAAGAAGCGCACGCCCTTGAGGAAGTCGCCGCTCGTCACGCCGGTGGCGGCGAACATCACCTCGCCGCGGGCCAGCTCTTCCGCGGTGTAGATCTTGTGGATGTCGGTGATGCCCATCTTCTTGGCGCGCTCGATCTCCCCCTGGTTGCGAGGCACCAGCCGCCCCTGCAGGTCGCCGCCGGTGGCGCGGATGGCGGCCGCGGCGATGACGCCTTCCGGCGCGCCGCCAATGCCCATGAGCACGTCCACGCCGGAGCCCTCGAAGCAGGTGGCGATGGCGCCCGCCACGTCACCGTCCTCGATGAGGCGCACGCGCGCGCCCGCGGCGCGGACCTCCTTGATGAGGTCGGCGTGGCGCTCGCGGTCGAGGATCATGACCGTGAGATCCTCCACGTAGAGCTTCATGCGCTCCGCGATGGAGCGCAGGTTCTCCGTGGGGGACTTCGTCAGGTCGATGGCGCCCCTGGCGCGCGGGCCCACGGCCAGCTTCTCCATGTACGTGTCGGGCGCGTTGAGCAGGCCGCCCTGGCTGGACATGGCGACGACGGAGATGGAGCCCGGGCGGCCGTAGGCGCACAGGTTGGTGCCCTCGAGCGGGTCCAGGGCGATGTCCACCGAGGGGGCACCGGCGGTGCGGGCGCCCACGCGCTCGCCGATGTAGAGCATGGGCGCCTCGTCGCGCTCGCCCTCGCCGATGACGACCGTGCCGTCGATGTTCAGCGCGTCGAAGGCGCGGCGCATCGCGTCCACTGCGGCCTGGTCGGACTCGTCCTTGTTGCCGCGGCCCATGAGGCGGGCGGAGGCGATGGCCGCCATCTCGGTGACGCGCACGACCTCCATTGCCAGGTTGCGATCCATTGTCGGGTGCTCCTCGTTCGGGATTTCAGGAAGGGAAAAAGGTCAGGTGTCGGAGTCGTCCGCGGCCTTCAGGCGGGCGATGGCTTCAGGCAGCCGCTGCGGTTTGCCGTCGCGCCCCACGCAGGCGTGCATGGTGCGGCCGGTGCAAAGCAGCGTGGGGGAGTCACCGTCGCGCAGCAGCTCGTAGGTGAACACGAGTGACGCGCGGCGCAACTCTCCCAGGGTGGCGCGGATGAGGAGCATGTCGTCGTAGCGCGCGGAGGCCTTGTAGTGGGCGCTGGCCTCCACCACGGGCAGCAAGAGCCCGGTGCTCTCCAGTTCGCGGTAGCTGCCTCCGTGGGCACGGAAGAACTCACTGCGGGCGAACTCGAAGTAGCGGAAGTAGTTCGCGTAGTAGACGACCCCCATCTGATCCGTGTCGCCGTAGATGACGCGCAGCCGTGCCTCGACCATTGAGGCGGCCATATCAGGGCGGGGTGACGTGTCCAAGCGGTGGGCGTGCATGTTGGTTGCTTCTGTTCATCCGGCCGGAGAGGCTGCCGCACCATGTCGCGCCTGATTGCCGCCCTCCTCGTCCTGTTCGCCCTGCCCGCCTCCGCCAAGGCCCCGAAGCTCACGCTGTTCATCAGCGTGGACGCCATGGGCAGCGACGTCCTGCTGCGAAACCGTCCCCGCCTGACGGGGGGCCTGGGCCGGCTGCTCTCCACGGGCGCGTACTACCCCTACGCCCGGTATGCCTACGCGGAGGCCCGGACGGCGCCAGGGCACGCCACGCTGGCCACGGGCGCGAACCCCTGGCGCCACGGCATCGTGGACAACGACATCTACGACCGCGCGGCCGGACAGGCGGTGCAGGTCTACACGGACCCGACGCATCCGGTGCTCAACGGGGCGACGCCTCCCGGGTCGGACACCAGCCCGGTGAACCTGCTGGCGGAGACGCTGGCGGACCGGCTGCGCGTGTCCACGCAGGGCCGGGGCAAGGTGGTGGCGCTGTCGTACAAGTCGCGGGCGGCCATTCCGCTGGCCGGGCGCCAGGGCCAGGCCTGGTGGTTCGACGAGTCGACGGGCCGGATGGTGACGAGCACCTGGTACGCGAAGGCGGAGCCCGCGTGGATGCAGGCGTTCAACGCGCGCAAGCTGCCGGACGCGGCGTTCAGCAAGACGTGGGAGCTGCTGCGTCCGCGCGCCGAGTACGTGGGCGAGGACGACCGCCCCATGGAGCCGGAGGCCTACGGCATGGGGCGCGTGTTTCCCCATGCGTTGAAGGGCGGGCAGCAGGCGCCCGGGCCGGCGTCGTACCGCGCGTTCGCGGTGTCGGGGTTCTCGCATGACCTGCTGGTGCAGGCGGCGAAGGCGGCGCTGGAGGGCGAGGGCCTGGGCAAGGACGACGTGCCGGACATCCTCGCGGTGAGCTTCAGCGGGACGGACGCGGTGTTCCACGCGTTCGGGCCGTACTCCTGGGAGATGCAGGACACGATGCTGCGGTTGGACCAGGCGATGGGAGAGCTCATCGCCGCGGCCGAGCGCGCGGCGGGGGGCAAGGCGAACCTGGTCATCGCGTTGTCTGCGGACCACGGCGGCGCGGAGATTCCGGAGGCGTGGGCGCAGGCGGGCGTGCCGGCGGCGCGGCTCAACCCGGTGGAGGCGGCGAAGGGGCTGGCGCAGGAGCTGAAGGCGAAGTTCGGCGTGGACGTGACGGTGAAGCTGCTGGAGTTGGACGTGTACCTGGGCGGCAAGGCGCTGGAGGACGGCAAGGTGGACGCGGTGGCGGTGCGGCGCGCGGCGGCGGCGTGGCTGGCGAAGCAGCCCTATGCCGTCTGGGCGGTGGCGAAGGATGACCTGGACACGGCGCCGGACCAGGGCGGACTCATGGCGGCGATGCGCCGGGGCTACTACCCGGTGCGCAGCGGTGACGTGGTGTTCATGGCGAAACCGTTCCAGGTCGTCAGCGACTATCCGCGCGGCACGAACCACGGCACGCCGTATTCGTATGACACGCAGGTGCCGGTGGTGTTCGCGGGCAAGGGCGTGAAGCAGGGGCTGTACCTGGAGGAGATCAACCCCGTGGACGTGGCCCCTACCCTGTCCGCGCTGCTGGAGATGGGGATGCCTGCGTCGGCGGAGGGCAAGCCTCGCGTGGAGGCGCTCACCGGCGCGCGGTGAGCCCCCGCCCTCCACACCGCGAATGAAGCCCTGCCTCCGCCCTACGCGGAGCGGGGCTTGCGCGCGGGCTTCTTCGTCGTCGCGATCTCCAGCGACAGGTCCATGGCCCGCGCCGAGTGCGTCAGCGCGCCCATCGACACGAAGTCCACGCCCAGCTTCGCCAGCCGCGGCAGCCTGTCCAGCGTGACGCCG
Organism: Corallococcus sp. CA049B; assembly: GCF_003611685.1. Taxonomy (NCBI): domain Bacteria; kingdom Pseudomonadati; phylum Myxococcota; class Myxococcia; order Myxococcales; family Myxococcaceae; genus Corallococcus; species Corallococcus sp. CA049B. The sequence goes on from NZ_RAWC01000018.1 coordinate 27,771, forward strand.
CCCGACACTTCGATGGGCACGCGGCTCGCCGTCAGCTTCACCGCTTCGCGGATCTGCGCGTCGTCCATGTTGTCCAACATGATGACGTCCGCGCCCGCGGCGATGGCCTCCTCCAGTTGCTTGAAGTTGGTGACCTCCACTTCAACCTTCACCAGCCGGGGGCCGTTCAGCTTCGCGCGGCGCACCGCTTCGGTGATGTCTCCGCCCACCGCCGCGATGTGGTTGTCCTTGATGAGGATGCCGTCGAAGAGGCCGAAGCGGTGGTTGGAAGCGCCGCCCATGCGCACCGCGTGCTTCGCGAGGCCCCGCATGCCCGGCGGCGTCTTGCGCGTGTCCAGCACCCGCAGCTTCGAGCCCCGCACGGAGGTCATCGCCTGCTGGGCCAGCGTCGCGATGCCGGCGGCGCGCTGCACCAGGTTGAGCGCGGTGCGCTCCGCGGCCAGCAGCGAGCGCAGCTTGCCGTGGACGCGCGCGGCGACCACCTTCGGTTTGATCTCCTCGCCGTCGCGCTTGAGGACCTCCACCTCCACCTCCGCGTCCACCATGTGGAAGACGCGGACGAAGGCGTCCAGGCCGGCGACGATCATCTGCTCCTTCGCGACCAGCTCACCGCTGCCCTCCGCTTCGGCGGGGACCACCGCCAGCGAGGTGACATCCCCCGCAGCACCCAGGTCCTCGTCGAGGGACAGCGCGATGAGCCGATCGAGATAATCCTGCTGCACTTCCGCCTCCTACCGGCGCGCCTTGCGAGCCGGCTTGCCCCGAGTGGTCTTCTTCGCCGCGGCCTTCTTCGCGGCGGTCTTCTTCCCCGCCGCCTTCTTCGCCGAAGCCTTCTTCGCAGGGGCCTTCTTCACCGCCGCCTTCTTCGCGGCCGCCTTCTTGCCCGCCGCCTTCTTCGCGGAAGCCTTCTTCGCGGAAGCCTTCTTCGCCGGAGCCTTCTTCGCGGCGGACTTCTTCGCCGGAGCCTTCTTCGCGGCGGACTTCTTCGCCGAAGCCTTCTTCGCAGGGGCCTTCTTCACCGCCGCCTTCTTCGCGGCCGTCTTCTTGCCCGCCGCCTTCTTCGCGGAAGCCTTCTTCGCCGGGGCCTTCTTCACCGGCTTCGCCGAACCCTCCGGCGCCTCGCGGGTGTCGCCGCCCTCCTTGGCCCGGTCGAACTCGCGCATCGCGTCGTCCACGAGGCCCATGCTCATGTACGCGACGCCCAGGTCGTGGTGGTCCGCCGCGGACAGCCCTTCCTTGGTGCCCTCGCGCAGCTTGTTGAGGGCCTCCTCCACCACCGGATCCGCAGCCTGAGGCTCCTGAGCGGCCTCCTCGGCTTCAATCTCGCCCTTCAGCTCCTGGCCCAGGTTCACCGCCTCGTCCTTCGGTGCCCGCGGCTCGGCGGCCACCTTCACCTGGGCGGTCTCGGGCGCGACGGACTCGGACGCTTCAGGGGCTTCGGACTCGGTGCTGCCCGGTAACGGTGACGGCGTCTCGGACATGGGGGGCTCCGGGGCGATGCGCTGGAGGTGATCCTGCAGCTTGACCGTGCGCTCCTGGAGCTCCGTCACCCGGGCCTTGTCCTTCTCCACCACGTCCGGCGGAGCACGGGCCACGAAGTTCGGGTTGTCCAGCTTGCGCTGCAAACTGGCGAGTTCCTGCTCGGCGCGGGCGATCTCCTTCTTCAGGCGGTCGCGCTCCGCGTCCAGGTCCACCAGGCCCGCCAGGGGCACGTAGATCTCCAGGTTGCCGCTCACGAACGCCGCCGCCTGCGGAGGCTTGGCGCCCGGGGGGCCCACCACCACCTCGGACAGGCCCGCGAGCGGCATCAGGTACGCGCGCCAGCGCTCCAACAGCTCACGCGTCGTCGCGTCCGGGCTCTGCACCACCGCCTTCACCTTGGCGGACGGCGGCAGGTTGCTCTCGCCGCGCAACGTGCGCAGGCCTTCGATGGCCGCGATGACCGGCGCCATCTCGCCCTCCGCGGCCGCGTCCACCCACGCCGTCTCCGGCTCCGGATACGTCGCGATGCAGATGCTCTCCGTGGGCCGGGACATCGGCAGCTTCTGCCAGATCTCCTCGGTGATGAACGGCATGAACGGGTGCATCAGCCGCAGGATGCGGTCCAGGCACGTCACCAGCACCGCGCGCGTGGTGTCCTTGGCCTCCGCGTCCTCGCCGTACAGCGAGCCCTTCGCCAGCTCGATGTACCAGTCGCAGAACTCCGCCCATAGGAACTGGTACAGCGTGGACGCGGCCTCCGCGAAGCCGAACGCCTCCAGCGACGCGCGCGTCTGCTCGGTGGCCTTCTGCAACCGGGAGAGGATCCACCGGTCCGCCAGCGTCAGCTTGCGGCCCTCCAGCGGCGTCTTGTCCAGGTTGAAGTCGCCCATGTTCATCAGGGCGAAGCGGCTGGCGTTCCACAGCTTGTTGCAGAACGCCTTGTAGCCACCCAGGCGGTCCATGGACAGCTTGATGTCACGGCCCTGCTGCGTGAGCGACGCGAGCGTGAAGCGCAGCGCGTCCGCGCCGTGCGCGGGCATGCCCTGCGGGAAGCGGTTGCGCAACGACGGCTGCAGCGCGTCCGCCTTCGCACCCAGGATGACGTCCAGGGGATCAATCACGTTCCCCTTCGTCTTGGACATCTTCTCGCCCTTCTCGTCGCGCACCATCGCGTGCAGGTACACGGTGCGGAAGGGCACATCGCCCATGAAGTGCAGGCCCATCATCATCATCCGGGCGACCCAGAAGAAGATGATGTCGTGGCCCGTCTCCATCACGGAGGTCGGGTAGAAGGTCTGGAGGTCCGCCGTCTGCTTCGGCCAGCCCAGCGTGGAGAACGGCCACAGCGCGGACGAGAACCAGGTGTCCAGCACGTCCGGATCCTGCATCAGGTCCTTGCCGCCGCACTTCGGGCAGGACTCCGGCGCCGTGCGCGACACGATGACGTCCGCCGTGTCCTTGGCGCGCTCCTCCGCCGGGGTGCACGCCGCGCAGTACCACGCGGGGATCTGGTGGCCCCACCACAACTGGCGGCTCACGCACCAGTCGTGGATGTTGTTCATCCAGTGGAAGTACGTGTTCGTCCAGGACTCGGGGACGAACTTCGTGCGGCCCTCCTCCACGGCCTGGATGGCGGGCTTCGCCAGGGGTTCGATCTTGATGAACCACTGCGGCGACAGGCGCGGCTCCACCACCGTGGCGCAGCGCTGGCAGGTGCCCACGTTCAGCTTGTGCGGCTCCTCCTTGTCCAGCAGGCCCTGCTCCGTCAGGTCCGCCAGCACCTGCTTGCGAGCCTCGGTGCGCTCCACGCCCGCGTACTTGCCGGTGTCCTTCGTCATCCGCGCCGCTTCGTCCAGGATGGACAGCATCGGCAGCTTGTGGCGCAGGCCCGTCTGGTAGTCGTTGAAGTCGTGCGCGGGCGTGACCTTCACCACGCCGGTGCCAAACTCCATGTTCACCAGCTCGGCGTCCGCGATGACCGGAATCTCGCGGTCGGTGAGCGGCAGCGCCACGCTCTTGCCGATGAGGTCCTGGTAGCGCGGATCCTCCGGGTGCACGGCGACGGCCGTGTCGCCCAGCAGCGTCTCCGGGCGCGTCGTGGCCACGGTGAGGAAGCGCTCCGTGCCCTTCACCGGGTAGCGGATGTGCCAGAGCGAGCCGTTCTTCTCCTCGTGCTCCACCTCCAGGTCGGAGAGGGCCGTGCGGCAGGACGGGCACCAGTTGATCAGCTTCTGGGCCCGGTACATCAGGCCCTCTTCGTACAGCCGGACGAACACCTCGCGCACCGCGGCCGAGGACTGCTCGTCCATGGTGAAGCGCTCGCGGCTCCAGTCCAGGGACGCGCCCAGGTAGCGGTGCTGCTCGCCGATGCGCGCGCCGAACTTGCCCTTCCACGTCCAGACGCGCTCGAGGAACGCCTCGCGGCCCAGGTCGTGGCGGCTCTTGCCCTCCGTCTTCTTGAGCTCCTTCTCCACCACCATCTGCGTGGCGATGCCCGCGTGGTCCGTGCCCGGCAGCCAGAGCGCGTTGAAGCCGCTCATCCGCTTCCAGCGCGTGAGGATGTCCTGGATGGTCGCGGTGAGCGCGTGGCCGATGTGCAGGCTGCCCGTCACGTTGGGCGGCGGCAGCACGATGCTGAACGGCGGCTTGGAGGAAGGGGCTTCGGCGCGGAAGTAGTCACGCTCCAGCCAGTGGTTGTACCACCGCGCCTCCACCTCGGAGGGCTCGTAGGCCTTGGACAGTTCAGTCGTGTCAGTCATTGCGAGCGGCCGGCCCCCGACGGGGCCGGCGGGGAATCAGGGGGGACTGCGAATCAATGCTGGGTCTCGCGGTCCTTGATGAGCCGCTCCAGCTCTTCCCGGATGATGGTCTCCGCCAGCTGCGGTACGACCTCCCAGGCGATCTTCTCGATGACCTCGCGGGACGCCTTCGACAGCGCCTCGCGAAGCAGGGCCTCGCCGCCATCCGCGGCAGGACGGGCGCGCGCGGGCGGAGTCGCCGGCGAGGGGCCGCCGATGTCCAGGGAGATCTCCTCCGCGCCGCTGGGCTCGGGCAGCGAGTCCTCGATGCGGATGCTCTCCGTCCGCGCCTGCGCGGCGGGCGGAGCGGCCGGAGCGCCCAGCCCGAACGGATCCCGGGCACGCGCAGCCGGAGGCACCGCGGCGGGCGGGGGCGCGGCCGGCAGCGGGGCGGCGCCCGGAGGACGCGGGAAGCCGCCCGGGATGTTCGGGGCGCCAGGGCCCGGAGGACGCGCGGCCATGCCCGGAGGCGGCGCACCCGGGGGACGCGCGCCCGGAGGCACGGCACCCGGCGGAGGACGCGCACCCGGCGGCATGGCGCCCGGAGGCGGCGCACCCGGAGGACGCGCGCCCATGCCCGGAGGCGGAGCACCCGGCGGAGGACGCGCACCCGGCGGCATGGCGCCCGGAGGCGGCGCACCCGGAGGACGCGCGCCCGGCGGCATGGCACCCGGCAGCGGACGCGCGGCGCCCGGAGGCGGCGGCACACCCGCGCCCGGAGGACGCGCACCCGGAGGCGGCATACCCGCGCCCGGAGGACGCGCACCCGGAGGAACAGCGCCCGGAGGCGGCGCACCCGCGGGACGCGCACCCGGAGGCGCGGCGGCGGCGGGCGGCGGACTGGCCGGGGCCACCGGAGCGGCGGTCTGGGGCAGCACGCGCGTCGCGGCGGACGCGGGCATCGTGTTGGACTTCTGGCCCACCAGCGCCTTCACCTTGTCGAGGAGGATCTGGCTCTCGAAGGGCTTGGTGATGTGGTCGTCCGCCCGGGCGGCCTTCGCGCGGTTCTCGTCGAACGCCTCGAAGGTGCCGGCCAAGAGCAGCACCGGGATGGCCTGCGTGGAGGGGTCGCTCTTGAGCGCCTCGCAGACCTCGTAGCCGCTCTTGCCCGGCATCATCACGTCGGCGAGCACCACGTCCGGACGCAGCTCGCGCGTGCGGGAGATGGCGTCCAGCCCGTTGTCCACCGCGGTCACCTGGAAGTCTTCCGTCGCGAAGATCATCCCGATCACCTTGCGGATGGTGAGCGAGTCGTCGGCGATCAGTAGATTCTTGGGCATCGGCTCCGGCCTCGGGGGGCGCATACCCCCCTGAATTCGTTTGAGATTTCGGGCGAGCAAGCCTGCCTGCACGCCCTGTGTCAATCGGAGAAGCTTAGGATTCGCGCTTTGGGCCGATCAAGAAAACATGCGCTGCAGGTCCAGTAACATCACCGGATCCGGCAGCCCCGGCGCCCGGAACGTTCCGGGAAGCTCGGCCGGCTTGAACTTCTGCAGCACACCGAGCACCCGGGTGGCCGCCAGCCCCACGTTCCGCCCCGCCAGTTCCGTGAGGACGAACAGCTCCTCCACCCGGGCCGGCGCTCCCAGCAGCGCTGGAATCGAACAGATGGGCCACAGCGCCTGCGCGTGCGGATAGACGCCCGCCACCGGCCCGCTCTGCACGGGGAGCACGCTGAACGCCTCGCCCCGGGGCACCACCTGGGAGACGCAAGCGAGCGGGACGCCGAACAGCACCCCCTGGGACTCCAGCACCAGCGCCCGCTCCGGGGGCTCGTCCGCCCAGTGCACGGGCCGGGGCTCCGGCGGGGTCGCGCGGGGGCCCGCCCGGTGCGGCAGCGCCTCCACGATGAGCTCCAGGTACAGCCGGTCCTTGTGCAGCACCGCGCCCCGGCTCAGCGGCGCCAGCGAGTCCGCCAGGCCCGGGGGCAGCAGGAAGAACGGATCCCTCGCGACATCCCCGACCTCCACCACGGAGCGCACCCGCACCGCGAGCGTGGGGCTCACATCCAGGACCACCACCATGCCCGGCACGTCCTCGGGCAGGCCGCCGAGCAGCGCGGAGAGGTCCTTCACTTCCAGTACGCCGCGCAGGCTCGCGCCGCGGGCGCCCGGCATCGCGACCTCGATGACGGACGTGGCCTCCACCGCGTAGCGCGTCTCACCGGCCTCCACCAGCAGGCAGAGCCGCCGTCCGCTTTCAAAGGGCACGGCTGGGGACCCTAGCAGCCTTCCAGCGTTGGGTGCTAAGCCCTGAACAGTCATGGCGCGACTGCTCCTCGTCGACGACGAAAAGATCGCCCGCAATCTCTACGGCGACTACCTCACGGCCGCGGGACACCTCGTCACTGCGGTGCCCACCGTGGCGGACGCGAAGGCCGCCCTCTCCGCGGAGCGGTTCGACGCGGTGGTGACCGACCTCATCCTCCCCGGCGGCGACGGCATGGAGGTGCTTCGCCACGTGCGCGAGCGCTACCCCGGCGTGGAGGTGCTGGTCATCACCGGCCTGGACAAGGTGGCCCCCGCGGTGCGCGCCATCAAGAGCGGCGCGGCGGAGTACCTGGTCAAGCCCGTGGCGCCGGAGGCCCTGGAGCACGCGCTGCGCCGCGCGCTCACCACGCGCGACCTGATGCGCGAGAACGCGTCCCTGCGCCAGCACGTCGCGCTGCTGGAGGCGGGCCAGAGAATCGCCACCACGCTCGACCGCGAGCGGCTGTCCAATGCCGCGTCGGACGCGCTGGAGTCCATGGCCAATGCCTCCGCGGTGATGCTCCTGGAGCGCGACCCCAACGGCGCGGGCTTCCGCTCGCACGGCATGCGCGGGCTGCCGGTGGACCTGCACGAGGCGTTGGTGCCCCAGCTCATCGAGCGGCTTTCGGGCGCGCGCACCCCGGTGGAGCTGGACGGACTTCAAGTGCCCTGGCCGCGCACCCTCTCCTTCCCCGCCGTGGACGGAGAGCTGGTGCTGGGCCACGCGGTGCTCTTCCACGACAGCGCGCCCGCGGAGCACCACGCGGAGACGGTGGGCTTCCTCGTGCGCAACTGGGCGCTGGCCCTGCGCAACCTGGGCCGCTTCGCCGCCGTGGAGGACCTGGCCTACGTCGACGACCTCACCCGCCTGTTCAACACGCGCTACCTGCACCTGGTGCTGGACCGCGAGGTGAACGAGGCCCTCCAGACGGAGCGCCCCTTCTCCCTGCTGTTCCTGGACCTGGACCGCTTCAAGGCCATCAACGACACGCACGGGCACCTGGTGGGCTCGCGGGTGCTGGTGGAGGCCGCGCGCGTGCTCAAGGGCTGCGTGCGCGACCCGGACGTGGTGGCGCGCTTCGGCGGTGACGAGTACGTGGTGCTCCTGCGCGGCACGGACTCCGGCGGGGCCCTCAAGGTCGCCGAGCGCATCCGCCGCACCATGGAGACCCATCAGTTCCTGGGCCGCGAGGGGCTGGCGCTCAAGCTCACCACCTGCATCGGCGTGGCCAGCTTCCCCGAGCATGCCCAGGACAAGGACCACCTGCTGGACCTGTCCGACCGGGCCATGTACCGGGGCAAGCGGGGCACCCGGAACGTCGTCTACATGGCGGCGCAGGACCTGGAGGCCACCCCGGCCGAGCGCCGTCAGAATCCCCCGCCCCCGCAAGGACAGGGCTGAAGGCCGGACGCGCGCGCTACTTGCGCAGGCTGCCCACGGTGAGCCGCTTGGGCAGCTCCACCTCCGCGGGCGCGCCGCCACCGCCCTCACCCACCGCCTCCACCTCTTCGTGGGAGGCGCCGGTGGTGATGAGGCGGTACTTCTGGGACGCCTCGCGGTCGTGCTGGGCCTGCTCCGGATCCAACCGCGCGATGAGCTGCCAGAAGAGGGCCGCGTGCTCGCGCTCCTCGTCCATGACGTGCCGCAGGATGGCCTTCGCCTCCTCGTTGTCCGTCGCGTCCAGGTGCGCGGCGTAGAGGTTGATGGCGTCCAGCTCCGCCTCGATGTTGAGCCGGATGGAGCGGGCCAGTTCGGAGTCCGTCAGCTTCCGGGGCACCAGCGAGTGGAACGGGTTCGTCTGCGGCATGAGGACCTCGGCGACCAGGGCCGGGCTGGAGGGCGGGCGCGAGCATCCGTTCGGCCGCAGGCGCGGTCAACCGAATCCCGCGGGGGGTGCGTTGCGCGTGAACACCTGCCTCCGCCATGCTCCCGGGCATGGAGACCCCCTCGCCGCTCGCGCAGCTGCTCCAGGCCCTGGACGCGGGGGACCTGGAAAAGGCACGGCTCGCGGCCGTGGCGCTGCAACGCGCGAACGCCCACACCCATCAGGTCGCCGCGGAGGTCCTCCACGAGCTGCGTCAGCCCCTGCTGGGCGCCAAGGCCTACGCCCAGCTGCTCGCCGAGGAAGGGGGCTCCAGCGGCCCGCTGAAGCTGCTGCTCGCGCAGGTGGAGCGGATGGAGCAGATCGTCTCCGACTTCATCCGCCTGGCCAGCGAGCGGCCGGCCCCGCAGCAGCGGCTGTCCCTGGCGGCGCCCATCTGGGCGGCGGCGAAGGTGTTCAGCGTGAACCCGGACTCGGCGCGCATCTCCCTGGAGGTGGAGGCCCCCGAGGACCTCACCATCCAGGGCAACGCGCGGCTGATAGAGCAGCTCACGCTCAACCTGCTCAACAACGCCCGCGATGCCATGTCCGGCCGGGGCCGCGTGAAGGTGACGCTCGCGCGCGACGGCGCGTCCGCGGCCCTCTACGTGTCCGACTGGGGACCGGGCATCCCGGACGAGCTCAAGACGCGCATCTTCGAGCCCTACGTCTCCGCCAGCAAACGCGGCACGGGCCTGGGGCTCGCCGTCTGTCGCCGCATCGCGCAGGAGCACCACGCGCAGATTGCCCTGGTGCCGCCCACGACGCTGCGCGAGGTGCCGCCTCCCGCCACGGTGTTCCGCGTGCTCTTCCCGCCCACGGACGCGCCGCGCCCGCCGCGCAAGCGCCTGCTGGTGGTGGACGACGAGGGCATCATCCGGATGGTCTTCAAGGACCTGATGGACAAGGAGTGCGAGGTCATTGAAGCGGCCACGGGCGAGGCCGCGCTCGAAATCCTCCGCTCGTCGCGCGTGGACCTCATCGTCACGGACAAGAACCTGCCTGGCATCTCCGGCCTGGAGCTGGCCCAGCACGCGCGCAAGCTGGACCCCGCGTCGCGCGTCATCCTGATGACGGGCTACCCGTCGCTGGTGACGACGCAGCAGGCGCTGCAGCTGGGCGTGGTGGACTACCTGCTCAAGCCCTTCGACGACATCCGTCAGGTGCGCGCGCTGTTGCGGCAGGCGCTGTACACGCCGGCCGCGCCGCCCGTCCCGGCCCCCAGCGCTGGCGTGCGCCGGGTGGACGTGCTGGAGGACAATCCGGCCACCGCGCGGCTGATTTCGGAGGCGCTGGCCCTGCTGGGCCTGGAGGCGCGCATCGTCGCGGGCGCGGAGGTGGCCGCCATGGAGCCGCCCGTGGGCGTGGTGGTGTCGTGGGACTTCGCGCCGGCCTACGGCAAGAAGGCGCTGGAGCTGGCCCGGGCCCTGAGCCAGGGCGCGCCCTTCGTCGTCCTGGCCGAGCACCTCACCATGGACACGGCGCTGGCGTCGCTGCGCGCCGGGGCCGCCGCGTGCCTGCCCAAGCTGCTCTCCGACACCCCGGCGCTCAGCCGCGAGCTGGGCATGGCCTTCAAGAAGACCGCCTCCTGAAAAGACTCCGGCCCCGGGCGCCCCGCTTTCGCGAGGCCCACCGGGGCCGGAAAACCCTTTACGGAGCTACTGAGCCGTCAAGCCGGCTCAGTAGTCCATGTCGTCGCCGCCGTACTCCGGCATGGCGCCGCCGCCCGCGCCGCCCTTGGCCTTCTTCTTGGGGCGCTCGGCGATCATCGCCTCGGTGGTGAGCAGCAGGGACGCCACGGAGGCGGCGTTCTGCAGCGCGGTGCGCTCGACCTTCGTCGGGTCGATGACGCCGGCCTTCTCCAGGTCCTCGTAGACCTCCGTGCGCGCGTTGAAGCCGAACGCGCCCGTGCCGTCCTTCACCTTGTTGATGACGACCGCGCCTTCAACGCCGGCGTTGCTGGAGATCTTGCGCAGGGGCTCCTGCAGCGCCTTGCGGATGATGTCCACGCCGAAGTCCTGCTCGCCGCCCAGCTTCAGCGTGTCCAGGGCCTTGAGGCTGCGGATGTAGGCCACGCCGCCGCCGGGGACGATGCCCTCTTCGACGGCCGCGCGGGTCGCGTGCAGCGCGTCCTCCACGCGGGCCTTCTTCTCCTTCATCTCCACTTCGGTCGCCGCGCCGACGTTGATGACCGCCACGCCGCCCACGAGCTTCGCCATGCGCTCCTGGAGCTTCTCGCGGTCGTAGTCGCTGGTGACCGTCTCAATCTGGGTGCGGATGAGCTTGATGCGGCCCTCGATGTCCGCCTTCTGGCCGGCACCGTCCACGATGGTGGTGTTGTCCTTGTCCACCGTGATGCGCTTGGCGCGGCCCAGGTCGTTGAGGGTCAGGTTCTCGTACTTGTGACCCAGCTCCTCGCTCACCACCATGCCGCCCGTCAGCGTGGCGATGTCCTTGAGCATCTCCTTGCGGCGGTCACCGAAGCCCGGCGCCTTCACCGCGGCCACGTTCAGCACGCCGCGGATCTTGTTCACCACCAGGGTGGCCAGGGCCTCGCCCTCGATGTCGTCCGCGATGATGAGCAGCGGCTTGCCCGAGCGCGCCACCTGCTCCAGCACGGGGATCATGTCCTGCATCGACGAGACCTTCTTCTCGCTGATGAGGATGTAGGGGTCGTCGTGGACGACCTCCATGCGGTCGCGGTTCGTGACGAAGTACGGCGACACGTAGCCGCGGTCGAACTGCATGCCCTCCACCACGTCGAGCGTCGTCTCCAGGCCCTTGGCCTCCTCGACGGTGATGACGCCCTCCTTGCCCACCTTCTCCATCGCGTCCGCGATGATGGTGCCGATGGTCTCGTCACCGTTCGCGGAGATGGTGCCCACCTGCGCGATGGCCTGCTTGTCGGACGTGGGCTTGGAGAGCTTCTTCAGCTCCGCCACCACCACCTCCACGGCCTTGTCGATGCCGCGCTTGAGGTCCATGGGGCTGTGGCCGGCGGCCACCAGCTTCAGGCCCTCCTCATAGATGGCGCGCGCGAGCACGGTCGCCGTCGTGGTGCCGTCGCCGGCCTTGTCGGAGGTCTTCGACGCGACCTCCTTCACCATCTGCGCGCCCATGTTCTCGAAGCGGTTCTCGAGATCGATCTCCTTGGCGACGGTGACGCCGTCCTTGGTGATGGTGGGCGAGCCGAAGCTCTTCTCGATGACGACATTGCGGCCCTTGGGACCGAGCGTCACCGCGACCGCGTCCGCGAGGACCCGGACGCCGCGCAGGATGGAATCGCGCGCGGACTGGTGGAAGAAGATTTCCTTCGCTGCCATCGCAACCTCCTAGAATACTTGGGGAATTTCTACGAATGGGGGTGGCCGTTAGCACTCGGCCATGTCGAGCGCCAACATAAGGGCCGCATCGACGATGTCAACGGAAAGGGGCAGGCGTGTGGGCCTGAGGACGCCTTCCGGCCCGCCCGGGTGGGGGGCGCGGGCAGCCGAAAGGAAGGCCCTACTCCGCGAAGCGCACGAGGTTGAGCAGCTGCCCCATGTCCAGGGGCTTCTGCAGGGTGATGGCGACGCCCTTGCGCAGGCCCCGGTCGGAGATGTTCTCGTCCCTGCTGGCGGTCATCATCAGGACGGAGATGTTCTGGAAGCGGGGGTCCGCCTTCAGCATCTCCGTGAAGTGGATGCCGTCCAGGTGGGGCATCAGGTAGTCGGTGATGACCAGCCCCACGGGGTGACGCTCCATGATGTCCAGGGCCTGGAGCGCGTCCGACGCCGAGAACACGGTGTAGCCATGCATCTCCAGGTAGCGAGAGAGCATGGTGCACAGCTCGTAATCGTCGTCGACGACCAGGATGTTCACGGGGTTCGGGCCGAAACGGGGCGCTGGAAGGTAACAGCGACGCCGGTCGTTGACAACGCGAAGGGCGGCTTCTTAGCTGCCTGCCCGTATGGCGAAGCGCATGGCGAAGCAAGGGGAGGCGCGGGACCTGGACGCGCGGCTGGAGGGGGTCGCGGACGCCTTCGAGGCGAGGGACTTCGAGGCCGCGCTCGCCAGCGCCGACGCCCTGCTCCGGGACGTTCCAGACTCACCAGAAGCCCTGCACTACCGGGCCGCCGCGCTGGTGGAGGTGGGCCGCCTGGAGGACGCGGGCAAGGCCTACGGCGCCGCCCTCAAGATTGCCCCGGAAGACCTGGAGATCCTCTTCGGCGCGGCGGAATTCCTCGTCTGCCGCACCGGCGAGGACCGCGAGGCGGTGGAGGAGGGGCTGGAGTGGTGCGGCCGCGGGCGGAAGCTGGCGCAGCGGGACGACGACGTGGAGCTCGTCTACGAGTTCCTCCTCCTGGAGGGCATGGGCCTCAACCAGTTGGGGGAGTGCGAGTCCGCGCTGAAAATCCTGGACCAGGCGCTGTCGCACATGCCGCGCTCGCCGGACGCGCAGCTGGAGCGGGGCATCGCGCTGTTCGAGCTGTGCCGCTTCGCCCCCGCGCAGGAGGCCTTCGAGCGGGTGTTGAAGGACGCGCCGGACGAGGCGTGGGCGCACCACTACCTGGGGCTCATCGCCGAGCGGCGCCAGGATGCGAAGGAGGCGAAGAAGCGCTTCCTGCGGGCGCAGACGCTGGCGCCGGAGGAGCTGCCGCCGCCCGTGGCGCTGGAGGAGGCGGCGTTCGACCGCGCGGTGGAGGACGCGATGCGCGCCCTGCCCTCGCAGGTGAAGCAGTACATGGACAACGTGACGCTGGCGGTGGAGGACCTGCCGTCGGATGAGGACCTGCTGGGTCAGCAGCCGCCGCTGTCGCCGTGCATCCTGGGGGTGTTCCGGGGCACGCCCGTGGGCGAGCGCAGCGTGATGGACGCGGCGGATCACTTCCCGCCCGCCATCGTGCTGTACCAGAAGAACCTGGAGCGCTTCGCGCGCACCCGCGAGGAGCTCATCGAACAGATTGGCATCACGGTGATGCACGAAGTCGGTCACTTGATGGGTCTGGATGAAGACGACCTGTGGGAGCGGGGTCTGGACTAGCGCCGTCCTCCCCTGCCCTGATGCGCGCCATGCATGCATGGACGAAGCTGGGGCTGATGGCGGTGCTGGGCCTGACGGGCTGCCTGGGCGACGACACCGAAGAGCCGCGCACGTGTCCGCAGGTGGTGGTGTTCGCGCGCTCGGACAGCGAGACGTGCCAGTCCTTCCCGACGCCGTGTGACGTGCCGGAGGGGTACGTGGAGTGCTGCGGCGGCCTCTTCGGGGGCTGCGCGGGGAACGTGTCCGGGAACACCTGCGTGGATGATCCGACCGACACGTGCCAGCCCGGGGGCAGCGCGGACTGCCCGGGCATCTGCCAGTAGGCGTCAGGCGGCGCGCGAGCCCTTGTCCTCGAAGTAGGCGCGGCGGGCGCGGGCGCAGGCGGGGCACTGCCACTGCACCAGGGTGAGGTGGCGCTCGCCCAGGACGACGGCCTCGTGGCGCAGCGACTCCCGTGGGGCCTCGCCGGTGGCCCCACAGGCGCAGCGCAGCCGGTCCAGCGTGGACAGCAGCTCCTGAGCGCTGGTGATGGGGATGGCGGCCCCTGCGCTGTCGCCCCGGTGGTCGGCGTCGAACTTGCGCGCGAAGGCGCGGCGCCGGCCCCAGGCGCGGCCCTTGCGCCAGAGCCCCACCGGACCGCCCTGCGCGATGACGAACCACAGACCGAGGCACGTCGCGACGACGCCCAGGAAGAGGGCCCCCGCCTCACCGGACGGAGCGGACGAGCCCTGGCGGCGGGCGGCCCGGCGCCTGAGTTGGATGGCGTAGCCTCGCTGGTCCTCGGTGGCGCGCACGGCCTTCACGTGCTCGGCGATGCGCTCGGGCGGGACCGAGTCCGCCGTGCTGCGGTAGGTGTAGTCGAGCAGCAGCGTCTGGCCTCTGGCGCGGGTGTCGGCCACGAAGCGGAAGGCCGGACCGTCCACGACCTCGTACTCCGTCCTGACAGGGGGGAGTTCGCCGGCCTTCAGCGTGATGCGGTGGCGAGCGAAGACGGGGTGCTCCACCGCCAGCGGGAAGGCGCGGTGGGAGTAGTTCGGCACGGCGAGGGACTGGCGCAGGCCATGCGCGCGGAACTCCCGGCGGCCGTCCGAGGTCCAGAAGTCCTCGATGCGGTAGTGCTCTTGCGTGACGAGCACGTTGTTCACGGTGTCGTCGTCCACCGACATGGGCTTCGCGATGGAGATATTCGCGTCCGTCTTCGCGTAGAAGTTGAAGTAGAAGCGGGACACCTCGGACAGGGACGTGCCCGCGAGCGCGCGGCGCATGGCGTTGGCGGACTCCCCCGTGCGCGTGGTGACGACGTCGAGTGTCGCGGCCCCGTCGCGGTCCATCGCGACGTAGGTCTCATCCACGAAGAACGAGGGCTCCGTCAGCGTGGGCGTGGGGATGACGGAGAGCGCCGTGGTGCCAGGGGCGACCAGGAGGGCCCGGCCGTAGGAAGGCGGCGCGTAGCTGTCGAGCCCGCCGCGCTCCAGCGTCGCCGTGGGATCCACCCACAGCTCGCGGCCGGACACGGTGGCGTGGACGATGGCGTGGTTGAACGCGGTGGCGGTGGGACGCAGGCCGTCCAGCAGCTGCGCGAGGTCCGTGCTCACGAGCGCCGGCTGCGCGTCGATGCCCAGCCCCTTGAGGAGCGATACCAAGAGGAGCGACTTGTCCTTGCAGTCGCCGAAGCGGCGCTGGAGGACCTCGTCGGGAGGATGGGGCTGGTGGGAGTTGGGGCCCATCTCGATGCCCAGGTAGCGCACCTCGTCCTGGACGAAGCGGAGCGCGGCGAGGAAGCGCGCCTCGGGGGTGGGCTCCTTCGAGAGCCGGCGGACCTCCTGCGCCACCGCCTTGGAGCGGGCGGGCACCTGGAACAGCGTGGAGGCCCAGCGCGCGACGTCGTTCCAGTCCTTGTATTCGCTGAACTGGATCCACGGGTAGACGGGCTGCCAGCCGGGGACGTCGTCCTCGTGGCGGACCGCGGGCACGTGGTGGCGCTCCAGGATGATTTCGCGCTCGCCGTTGAGCATCGACTCCGAGCGCGACAGGCCCGGCGCGGCGAAGTCCCGGATGAAGAGCGTGCGCCCCCGCCCCTCCGGCCACAGCAGCCGGTAGGCGAAGTGGACCACGGGATAGGGATGGCCCACGCCGACGACGTCGGAGAAGCGTCCGCCAAAGACAGGGTTGGCGCCTTCGAAGGAGTACGCGACCTCCACGGTGTCGCCCACGCGCACGTCGCGGAGGAAGGGCACCACGGAGAGGGCGCCGTTGTAGAGCCGGTTCTGGAGCTCGGTCTCCTGCTGGATGACGCGGGCCTCGGCGGGCTGGAAGACGTCCTCGCGCCGGCCGTCGCGGATGCGCCAGATGCCGTGGACGGTGAGCTTCTGGTACGTCGGATCGAAGCGGAACTGGATGTCCGTGACGCGGTCGATGCCCCGCGGCGAGAGGACCTTCTGCGCCGAGTGCAGGTAGTGCTCGCGCGAACGGCCGGACACGCGCACCTGCTCCTCGATCAGCAGCCGGGAGACGCTGGTCTCCTCCTCGCCCTCGGGCGCCGGGCCGGGGTCTGGAGGAATGGGCAGCGGCTTCACCCACACGGCGGGAGGCCCGACGCGGAACGGCCGGGCGTTCGTCGCCGGTGCCGCCCCGGCGCGCAAGGACAGACACAGGCACAGCAGCAGGACGGACGCCGGCAGGAAGCCCGGTGCCAGGGGGACGGGACGGAAGGTTCGGCGCATGGCGGAAGAGGGCGCCCATCATGGAGCCCGGAGGACGCGCCGGACAAGGCGCCCCCTGGGACGGAGGGCGGGCGTCCCCTCACCTTTCACCAGTGAAAACCGGCAGACAGGTCAGGACCGGAATCGCCGTGACAAGGACTAGGGTTCCGGCGGTCGGATGGAAGGCCCAGGAGGCTGGCGATGGTCAACGTGAGGCAGGTCGCAACGAGGCTGAAGAGTGCGCTTCTGGCGGACCCGGAGCGTTTCTACACGAACGAGACAGGGGCCTGGGTGGCGGGGATGCCGACGCCACAGGACATCCGGGTGACGACGGGCCGTGAGCCCTTCTGGATCAACCTGGGCTACTGGAAGCACGTGGAGAAGGTGGACGACACCAACGTCGAGCGCGTGGGGGAGCTGTTCCGGTCCGCCCAGGCGGAGATGGCGCGCCTGCTCGCGAGGACGGCGAAGCTGGGGCCTGGGGATGCCGGCCTGGACTGCGGCTTCGGGTACGCGGACCAGGACCTGCTGTGGGCGGAGGAGTTCAGGCCCGCGAGCATCCTCGGGGTGAACATCACGCCGAACCAGGTGAAGGTGGGCCGGGAGCGCGTGAAGCTGACGGGGCTGGAGGACGTGGTCCGCCTGGAGGTGGGGAGCGCGACGGCGCTGCCGGGTGCGGGGGCGTTCGACGTGGTGTTCGCGCTGGAGTCCGCGATGCATTTCCGGACGCGGCAGGACTTCCTGCGCGAGGCCTTCCGGGTGTTGAAGCCGGGAGGCCGGCTGGTGATGGCGGACATGGCGCAGAAGACGGACCGCGAGTCGGGCGCGGGGCTGCGGGCCAGGCTGCGCTACCGGTACTGGCGGGGACTGATTGCGTTTCCGGAGGAGAACGTCTGGTCGACGGAGCGATACCGGGAGGAGCTCAGGCGGGCGGGGTTCCAGGACGCGAAGGTGGAGTCGATTGCCGACGACGTGTACCCGGCGGTGAACACGGCGCTGGCGGCGCTGCGGGGCATGACGCAGTTGGAGCGCAATCCGGGGAGCACGTCCCTGCACCAGGTGCGCGCGGACGTGCACAAGGCGATGCGGATGACGCCGGAGCAGCTCCAGTGGCCCGCGCTGTTCAACTGCGACGAGTACGCCGTGGTGTTCGCGCGCAAGCCGTGACGGTGGTTGACGGACCAGGCCGGAGCGGCGGTAATCGGAAGCGGTAGGGCCTCCGGACCTGGTGGCCGGCCCGGTCTTCAAAACCGGTGGGGGGCTGCGAGAGCAGTCCCTGGCGAGTTCGATTCCCGTGCCCTACCGCCAGTATTCTCCTTTGTAACCAGGCGCCATGGTTTTCCCTTGGGTTCTCGGCCTCGTTCGCTCCCTCAGGGGAAAAGGCGGTCGGCCAGCATTGAGCCGCAGGCATGACGAGGTCCGGGCAGTGGAGAGCGGATTGGTGCCCAGGAAAGCAACGCGGAGGCTAGACCTGTGGGTGCTCGTGACAGCCCTGCTGGTTGGCGCGTTGGGCCAGAGCGGATGCGCCCACGGACGTGGCTTGGTCATTGGACGCATTACACCGGGACATTTCCGCTTCAAAACAGTCGTCGCGGTGGACACCGCCGAGATGCAGCCTGATGGCTGGCGAGCTGTCTGCATCCATGCGCGCATCACGGAAGGCGATTCAGGAGCTACCGATGTATGCAAATTCGAGGTAGGTGTTCCGATCCGCAACGCCCAGCAGGGAGAAGTTCCTCTGGAGGTTGCCCAGCAGGCTGCTGCCTATCTGGCCAACGCGGCAGCACATGAGGTTCTATCCAAGACTCAGCCAGGAGAGCTGATTGCCATCCTGTGCCGCCGATTCAAGAACAAATATGAGCACCCGATCAGAGAACGCATTGCCGGAGCGCGTGTGTCGAAGTGCCAGACCCCAGGCTTGGAGCCCATCTACTTCGACATTCCACGGAAGGGAGCGGCGAATGACTGAAGGCTCGCAAGAGTCATTGATTGAGTTCGCGCAGCGGCACTACCCAACCGGGTTCCCAGTGGAAGAGGATGAGCCAGCCCACCAGCGCACACCTGAGCATGCAAGGTTCATGGCGGCATGGGACAAGGCCTTGAATGGGCCCCATTGGAAGAACCTCATGAAGGGACTCAAACGCGCCTTTCCAGATGAAAACATCGGTAACGGAACCCAACCCTACGTCTCGGCGTGCATGCGCTGTTTTCTCTACCGCACAGAGCCGCTGCCTGGAGGCGAGCGACTCGCGACACGCATCGCCGCGGCAGTCAGTGTCCTGGCGCCTTTCTACATTGTCTATGTCACGACCCAGGTCTGGCATCCCACCTATACTGAATACCCCACTGCGGCGGCCCCCCACCCCAAGAGAGGGGACGCAGGCGATGAGTCCTTTCACCTCCAGCACTTTTCCCCACCCCAGCTCACTTTTGATCCGCCCGCGACAGTCAGGCAGGAAGTCAATGCGCTGGAACACCAAATAGAGGAAGTGCTCGGCTATCGCCGCTTCCCCTTGGCTTTCGCGGGGGTGGCGCTTCCAGGGCTTCAAGTGGGCTTCTTCAATGGCGAAGATCCTCCCACGCTTTTGGATGCGCTCTTCTCCGACAATCTCGCCTACCTGCCTTGACGAACCGCATTCGCGGCATTGCTTTACGGAACCTGTCAACACTTCGGGCTTCTGGCCATCGAGAACGTGAGGAAGGGGCTCTGGTGATGAAGTTGCAGGACCTTGTCGAGCAGTTCGTCGAGAACGTGGTCGCGCAGAACGAGGCCATCTTCCGGGGAGACGCCAAGACTGGAAACAAGCACGCCAGGAAGTACGGTGCCGCCGTCGACAAGCTCCTGGCCCACGGCAATCCCGGACGTGACGCGCTCTGCGTGCTGCTCAAGCATGAGCGCATGGACGTGCGCGTGATGGCTGCCGCGCATCTGCTCCGCTATCGGACGGCCGAAGCCAAAGCGGTCCTGGAGGAAGCTGCCAAGGGGCAGGGCCTGGTCCCGTTCGGAGCGCAGCAGGCATTGAAACGCTGGGAAGAAGGAACCTGGGCGCTTGATCCGGAGTAGCCCGCGAGAGCCGTCCCTGGCGAGTTCGATTCCCGTGCCCTACCGCCATGCTCCCATGCCCCATTCAGGCATGGCGAGCACGAGCCCCACTGGCAGGAACCGCTCCCCCAGCACCGCCGCGTATCGCAGCAGCATCGCGGGGTTCTTCACCGCGAGAGACAGACACTCACCCCAGCGGCCGGCGTGCAGGGGTTCGCGGAAGCTTGCATCCCCCAGCTCATCCCACTTGCGCCGCCGGTAGCCTTCCAGCGCAGTGACAATCTCTCCGTGTGTCTTTGCATCCACGTCGCGGATGAGCGCGTCCGTCATCTCAAGAATCCGCGAAAGACAGCTCACGGGGCTGGCGACGAGCGAGTCACTTCGCGCCCTGTAGAAATACAAGGCTTCATGCGACACCACCATCCTTCCGGAGGCCAGCAGGCACCGCAGCAGCATCTCGAAGTCCTCGCCCGCCCGGAACGCGGGGTTGTAACGGATGCCATTGGCGATCAGGAACTCACGCCGGAAGAGAGGCTTCAGGATGCCATAGTCATCCACCACCATCTTCAGCGCTGACACCTCGAACGGACCGTCAATCCGCCCCAACCGCCCGGCGTGCACCGTGAACAACGTGGACCGCGGCTCATGCGCCCCCTCCGGGACGAGCAGCAGGTCATCACAGACGATGTCGGCCCTGCGCTCCTCGGCCAGGGCCAACAGTCGCTCCAACCGCTCCGCCCTCCACCAGTCATCCGAGTCCAGGACGGCGATCCACTCCCCCCTCGCCTGCGCGATGGCCGCGTTCCGGCTCCAGGCGGGCCCCTGGTTCCGCTCATTCTCGAAGACTCGCACCCGGGCGTCGCCGTAGCCCCTGGCCACCGCCACCGTGCCGTCCGTCGAGCCGTCGTCCACCACGACGACCTCCACGTCCTCCACCGTCTGCCCCAACGCCGAGTCCAGGGCCGCGCCCAGATAGCGCTCCACATTGAAGGCAGGAATGACCACGGAGACTTGAGGCCTCATGAGCTCCAGGTTCCTCATCTTGCGGGGCTTCCCATCCTGCCTGTCTGATAGCGTTCCAAGCCATGGCGAAAATCGTCTTTCTTCCGCTTCCGGAGGCGGGACACATCCACGCGACGTTCGGCCTGGCGAAGCAGCTTGCGTCGCGCGGGCATGAAATTGGTTACATGGCGCCTCCCGACGGCGAGGCCTTCCTGCGCCGACAGCCGTGGCCCTTCACCCCCATCCTCGAGGACGTGCTCCCCCGGGGATATCAGGCGGAATTGCACTCGCGGCTGGCCGACCCGGACCTCACCCCCGCCGCCCACAAGGAGCTGACCCGTGAGTTCATCCGCCGACGCGGTGAACGCAACCGGGAGATCCTCTTTGGCCCCACCTTCGAGTCACGGCTGCGTGACAGCGGGGCCGACCTGCTGCTCGTGGATGCCACGTTCACCCTTCCGGCGCTCGCGGCCCACAAGGTGGGCATCCCCGCGTTCCAGCTCTGTACCAACCTGGCGCTCCATCGCGACGCGGCTGTACCTCCCCTGACGTCACACCACATTCCAACCGGCAGCCTGCGCTCCCGGATCCGCATCCGCGCCGCGTGGGAGTGGCTCTACCTGCACACGTTCATGCCCGGCGGGGAACGGATGCGCGCCCCGGTGCGCGAGTTCTACCGCCGGTACCCTGAAGCAAGCCCTGGCGACTTCCACGCCCACCTCCAGATTGGCCCGCATCTGAAGGTGCCCACCCTGGTGACGTGCACCCCCGGGTTCGACTTTCCCCGGGCCTCGGGCGGCATCCACTACCTGGGGCCCTGCGTCGACCGCGAGCGCACCGAGCCTCCGCTTCCTCCAGAAGCCGCCTCCGGGGAGGCGCCCCTCATCCTGTGCTCCCTGGGCAGCCACGGCGACCGCGTCCGCGCGCACCGCCACTTCTTCCAGGCCGCCATCGACGCCGTCGCGCGCAGGCCCCAATGGCGGATGCTCATGGCGGTGGGGGGACAGGTGGGCGCCGGGGGTTTCGGCCCCCTGCCCCCCAACGTCACCGTCGTGGAGCGCGTGCCCCAGCTCTCCGCCCTGAAACGCGCCTCGGTGATGATCACCCATGGCGGCCTCAACAGCGTCAAGGAGTGCATCTGCCTTGGCGTCCCGATGATTGTCTATCCGCTCGTGTTCGATCAGCCGGGCAATGCCGCCCGCGTGGTCCATCACGGCCTGGGCCTGCGCGGCGACATCCGTCAGGCCTCGGTGCAACAGCTGAGCGCCCAGCTCGATGAGGTGCTGGGCAACACCGCCTATCGCGCCCGCGTCCAGGCCCTCCAGCGGGACTTCCTGGACGCCGACGACTCCGGGCTCGGGGCCCGGACGATTGAGCAGCTCCTTCCGCAACCCGAAGCCCGCGCCACCCCGCGGCGAAATCGAGCCACCCCATGACCCGTCGCGCCACCCTGTTCCTGGAGGCGGCGCCCTACGCGAACGCCTCGGGCTACATCAACGCCCTGCTCGCGGAGGAGCTGTCCCGGCTGGGCTACACCCACGAGGCCCACGTCGGGCAACACCCCGTCGCGGGCAACATCGTCACGCCCCTGGCCACCGCGGACCGGCTCCGGCGCATCCGAGCGGCGCCGAAGGCCGACCTCGCCATCTATTGCGACCGCGCCCTCGCCATGCGGCTGCCCACCCGCGAGCAGGCTCGCAAGACGCTGGTGCTGTTTCACGGGCTGATGGGCACACCCTCCACGTGGCTCGAGTCCCCTGTCATCGACGGACACTGGGTGCTCTCCCCCTACATGGAGCGCGCGCTGACGTCCCTGCTCGCGCTGCCGGACTGGCGCCGACGTCAGTGCCTGCACCCCCGGGCGTTCCAGACCGTGTCCCTGCTCACGCCGCCCCTCCCCTGTGTCGATGAAGCCCGGGGCCATCCCGAGCTGAAGGGCGCGGAGCTGCCGCCCCACCTTCGCGAGGCACTGGAGTCCACGGACGTCATCGGCCATGCCGTCCAACCCGGCAAGCCGGACTGGGGCGCCGTCACCGCCATCATGCTCAACCTCAATGCCCTGGCGCGGGAACATGGCCAGCGGCGCCGCTTCCGGCTCGTCATCGAGGCGGAGGACTTCGCGCTCGTGAGGCACGCCTTCGCCCGGGGCGACGGGAGCGCCGAGGCCGCGCGGATGGGCCTGGACGCGCTCGGGCTCACCCTGGAGGACGTGCTCGTCCCCGTGGAGAAGCTCAGCCAGCCGGCCCTCTTCCAGCTGTTCCGCTCGGCCCGCTTCGGCCTGGCCTACAACGGCTTCCCGGAGCCCTTCGGCTTCTACGTGCTCGAGTCCGTGTTCAACGGCTGCCCCGTCTACACCAATGGCAGTGGGAACAACCGGTTCGCCCTTCCCCCGGACCACGGCATCCATGTCCACGAGACCGCGGGCATGTCCTTTGGCGACGTGGGCGCGTTCGCGGAGGTGGCCTCGCGCATCTTCGCGGATCTGGAGGACCCCGAAGCGCAGGCCGCGTCCTGCCTCCGCGGCCGCGAGCACATCCAGCGCACCTTCACCCGCGCCGCCTTCGCCCGCTCCGTGGAGACGTGCCTGCTGCGGCTGGAGGGCTCACCCGCGGAGCCCGTCCCCTTCGAGACCCTGGAGGTCGAGTCCGGCCCGCTCGTGCGTTGCCTGGACGAGGAGGGACACGTCGTCTCCGACTTCGAACACGTCGTCCTGGAACCCGCCGAGCTCCAGCTCCTGCGCGACGTGCGGGGCCGCAACGCCGGCGAGGTCGCGGCCCGCCTTCCTCCAGAGAAGACAGACATGCTCCAGGAGCTCTTCTCACGCGGGATGCTGACCCTGAGGCCCCCCGCGCTGTGACATTTCCTGTCACAACCTTTTCTCAGGACCCGAGAAGCGCAGCTGGCTTGTTTCTCAGTTTTAACGGAAGTTCCTTGACCAGAAATTGTTCACTCACGGTAAATGCAGCGGAGGAATGGCGACCTTCGTAATCTCTCCGATGGATGACCATGGACATGTCAATCCGACGCTCCGGATTGCCAGGGTCCTGCGTTCGAGGGGACACCGGGTCGTCTACTGCGGGATTCCGGACCTGGAGACGCTGGTCGCGCCCGAAGGCTTCGAGTTCCTTCCCGTCCTGGAGGAGCTCTGCCCCAAGGGGTTCCAGGCGGAGATGCTGGCCCGCGCCAGCGAGCTGCGTGGACTGAAGCTGCTGCGCTTCGCGCGGGAGGTGCAGCGCCACGAAGACCGCTACCACGCGGCCTTGCTGGCGGGCGCCTTCGACAAGCCGTTCGCCCAGCTGCGACCGGATCTGCTCCTGTGTGACGTGCTGCTGCCAGAGCCCCCGCTGGCCGCGCACGGGGCGGGCGTGCCGTGGCTGCTCCTGAATACGACGCTGCCGCTGCGGCAGGAGGCGGGACAGCCCCCGCTGACGTCCCCCCTGCTGCCTGACGGAGGCGTCGCCTCCCGCGTCCAGCTGCGGCTCGCGTGGTGGCGCGCGACGTACCGCCACCGGCTGGGGCTCTGGTTCCGCTCCCGTCCGGTCAGCCACCTGCTGCGCCTGGCCCGGCACCATGGCTTTCCTCGCGAGCGCCTGGACTTCGACGGCATCACCCTCAAGCCCTGGGGGCCGGAGCTGGTGCTCTGCCCCCGCGAGTTCGCGGAGCTGACGCCGCCGCGGGGCGCGACTCGCGGCGAATACCTCTACGCGGGCCCTTCCGTGGACCTGGAGCGCCAGGAACCGGACTTCCCATGGGAGCGGCTGCGCGACGGCCGGCCGCTCGTGCTCGTGTACCTGGGGACCCTGCCCTACGTGACGGACCTGGATGCGCGCCTCTTCCGCGCGGTGCGCGACGCGGCGGCCCTCAGGCCCGGCTGGCAGTTCGTGCTGTGCGTGGGCCGCAAGTTGGATCCGGCGGCCTTCGACGGTGGCGCGCCCAACGTCATCGCCGTGCGGCGCGCGCCCGTCGTGTCGCTCTTGCGGCGGGCCGCGGCGATGATCACCCACGGCGGCTTCAACAGCGTGAAGGAGTGCATCAGCCTGGAAGTGCCGATGGTGGTCCTCCCCATCCAGTACGACCAGCCCGGCATCTCCGCCCGCGTGGTGCACCATGGCCTGGGGGTGCGCGCCGCGCCCGCGAGCGTCACCCCGCGGACCCTGCTGCGCCTCTTGGACGAGGTCGTCACCGTCCCCCGCTACCGCGAGAACCTCCGCCGCCTCCGCGCCCGCTTCGAGGAGGCCGAGCAGCAACGGCCCGCGGCCGACGTCATCGAGGACTTCCTTCATCACCCCAGGCGGCCCGCCGCGAGGTCCGCCGGACCGCTTTCTCCTTCCGTCCCTACCGCCCGAGCCCTGCCATGAGCCCCCAGCCTTCCGCCTCCACCGACTCCGCCACGACGGTGTTCGAACAGCGAGAGTCCAACGTCCGCCTGTACTGCCATTCCTTCCCGGCGGTCTTCACCCGCGCCAAGGGCTCCACGCTCTTCGACACGCAGGGCAAGCGCTATCTGGACTTCTTCGCGGGCGCGGGCGCGCTCAACTACGGACACAACCCGGAGCCCATCAAACGCAAGGTGATGGAGTACCTGGAGTCCGACGGCATCGTGCATGCGCTGGATGCGTACACGGCTGCCAAGCGCGACTTCCTGACGCACTTCGAGAAGACGATCCTCGCCCCGCGCGGGCTGGAGCACAAAGTCCAGTTCTGCGGCCCCACGGGCACCAACGCGGTGGAGGCCGCGCTCAAGCTGGCGCGCAAGGTGACGAAGCGCACCGGCCTCTTCGCCTTCACCGGCGCGTACCACGGGATGACGCTGGGCAGCAGCGCGGTGACGTCCAGCCGGGGCGTGCGCTCGGCCGCGGGCATTCCGCTGGGCCACACCACCTTCATTCCCTATCCGGAGGGGCCCAAGGGCGCCTTCGATTCGCTGGCCTTCATGGAGCGGATGCTGGAGGACAGCTGCTCGGGCGTGGACGTGCCCGCCGCCGTCATCGTCGAGAGCGCGCAGATGGACGGGGGCATCTACGTGGCCAGCGAGGAGTGGCTGCGCGGGCTGCGCAAGCTGACGGAGAAGCACGGCATCCTGCTCATCGTCGACGACATCCAGGCGGGCTGCGGCCGCTCCGGCCGCTTCTTCTCCTTCGAGCGCGCGGGCATCGTCCCGGACCTGGTGACGCTCTCCAAGTCCATTGGCGGCTATGGCTTCCCCATGTCCCTGCTGCTCATGAAGCCCGCGTTGGATGTGTGGCGGCCGGGCGAGCACACGGGCACCTTCCGCGGCAACCAGGTGGCGTTCGTCGCGGCCACCGCGGCGCTCGACTACTGGGCGCAGGATGACTTCACGCAGGGCCTGACGGCGAAGTCGCGGCTGCTGGGGGAGCTCACGCGCCAGGCGGCCCCCGGGCTGGAGGTGCGCGGCCTGGGCATGGCGCACGGCATCGACCTGAATGGCCACGGCGGCCACGAGCGCGGCCTGCGCGTCCAGCAGCGCTGCTTCCAGCGCGGGCTCATCCTGGAGCTGTGTGGCCGCGACGACACGGTCATCAAGCTGCTGCCGCCTCTCACCACCTCCGTGGACGAGCTCCGCGAAGGCACCGCCATCCTGGCGGCGGCCCTCTCGGAGGGCTGAGGCAGCGCGCCCCTGCCGGCGCCTTCAAGCGCATGGCCTGGGGGCTCCTCCCCGTAGGAGCCCCACACGCTGGCGCCATGTCCGTTCCTACTTGAGCCCGCCGGTCCTCCCGGCGGGTTCGTGATCCCCTGGCCGGGGGCGCGCATCGCGCCCCGGCGCACCTCTTCGCGGTCCCCCGAAGGTCCCCATGGCACCGGTCCCGTCCAGCGGCTCCCTGGAAATCCCCACGCTGATCGACCTGCTCCAGCGGCGCGGCGAGCAGCGCTTCGGGGAGGATGCGTACATCTTCCTGGAGGACGACGGTCCGCTGCCGGTGACCTTCGGGGAGCTGGACCGGCGCGCCCGCGCCGTGGGCGCCCTGCTCCAGCAACAGTCCGCCGTGGGCGAGCGCGCCATGCTCCTGTACCCGCCGGGGCTGGACTACGTCGCGGGCTTCTTCGGGTGCCTCTACGGCGGCGTCATCGCCGTGCCCGCGTACCCGCCGGATCCGTCCCGCCTGGAGCGCACGCTGCCACGGCTGATGGCCATCGTGCGCGACTCCCAGGCCACGGTGGTGCTCACCACGTCCTTCATCCTCTCCATGGCGGAGGGGCTGTTCGAGATGGCCCCGGAGCTGGCGAAGCTGCGCTGGGTGGCCACCGACGACGTGGCGGCGGGCATCGAGTCGGCCTGGAGCAAGCCCGGCGTGGGCCCGGACTCGCTGGCCTTCCTCCAGTACACGTCCGGCTCCACCGGCACGCCCAAGGGCGTGATGCTCAGCCACGCCAACCTGATGCACAACCTGGAGGCGGCCCGGCAGAAGATGGGCGGCCACCCGGGGACGCGGTTCGTGTCCTGGCTGCCGCCCTACCACGACATGGGGCTCATCGGCGGCATCCTGTCCCCCATCCGGTGGGGCTGCGAACGCGCCGCCGTGATGATGTCCCCCTTCACGTTCCTCAAGCGGCCCCTCCGCTGGCTGGAGGCCATCTCCGAGTACAAGGCGACGCTGTCGGGCGCGCCCAACTTCGCCTTCGACCTGTGCGTGCGCAAGAGCACGCCCGAGCAGCGGCGGGCGCTGGACCTGAGCACCTGGGAGGTGGCCTTCAGTGGCGCGGAGCCCATCCGCGCGGAGACGCTGGAGCGCTTCGAGGAGGCCTTCGCGCCCTCCGGCTTCCGGCGCCAGGCCTTCTACCCGTGCTACGGGCTGGCGGAGAACACGCTGATCGCCGCGGGCGGCGTGAACGTGGAGGCCCCCATCGAGCGGACGGTGGAGGTGGAGCCCCTGGAGCGCGGTCACGCGGTGGCCTCCAGCCCGGGGCGGCCCGGGACGCGGCGCCTGGTCAGCTCCGGGCGCACCCTGTCCGATCAGCGGCTGCTCATCGTGGATCCGGAGTCGCTGAGCGCTCGCGCGGACGGCGAGGTCGGGGAGATCTGGCTGAAGAGCCCCAGCGTGGCCAATGGGTACTGGCGGCGGCCCGAGGAGAGCGAGCGCACCTTCCAGGCTCGCGTCGCGGGCACCGGCGAGGGCCCCTTCCTGCGCACCGGCGACCTGGGCTTCGTCCTGGACGGTGAGCTCTTCATCTCCGCGCGGCTCAAGGACCTGGTCATCCTCCACGGGCGCAATCACTACCCGCAGGACCTGGAGGCCAGCGTCGAGCAGAGCCACCCGGCGCTTCGGCCCGGCTGCAACGCCGCCTTCTCCGTGGAGGAGGCGGGCCAGGAGCGGCTGGTCGTGGTGCAGGAGATGGACACGCGCCACGCCTTCGACGTCGAAGAGGTCGTCCAGGCCGTGCGCGCCGCCGTGGCGGAGCGCCACTCGGTGCAGCTGCATGGCCTGGCGCTCATCGCCGCGGGCAGCATCCACAAGACGACCAGCGGGAAGATCCAGCGCCGCGCCACCAAGGCGGCCTGGTTGGAGGGGACCCTGGAGCCGCTGCACCAGTGGCGCGCGGAAGCCGTCGTCGAGGCGCCCCCTGCGCCCGTCGCGCCCACGCCCGTGGCTCCAGCCGCCGAGGCGCCCCGCGTCTCCGCCTCCGTCCGGCAGTTGGAGGCGTGGATCGTGGACGCGCTCTCGCGGGCCATGAACGTCCCGGCGGAGCGCCTGGACGTGGCCGCGCCGTTCGCCCAGCTCGGCGTGGACTCCGTGGCGGGCGTGCAGCTCGCGGGGGACCTGGAGGCGAAGCTGGGACGCAAGCTGCCTCCCACGCTGGTGTGGGACTTCCCGTCCATCCACGCGCTGGCGCTACAGCTGGCGGACGTGGCGCCTGAGGCGGTGGCCGCTCCGGCCGCTCCCCGTGAACTCGCGGCCGAGGAGCCCATCGCCATCATCGGCATGGGCTGCCGCTTCCCGGGGGCGGAGGACCCCCAGGCCTTCTGGCGCCTGCTCCAGGAGGGCCAGGACGCCATCCGCGAGGTGCCCGCGGATCGCTGGGACCTTGGCGAGTACTACGACCCGGACCCCACGGCCGCGGGGAAGATGACCACGCGCTGGGGCGGCTTCCTGGAGCAGGTGGACCGCTTCGACCGGACGTTCTTCGGGCTGTCACCGCGCGAGGCCTCGCGCATGGATCCCCAGCAGCGGCTGCTGCTGGAGGTGGCGTGGGAGGCCCTGGAGGACGCGGGCCTTCCGGCCGAGCGGCTCGCGGGAAGCCGGACGGGCGTGTTCGTCGGCATCTCCACCAGCGACTTCGGCGCGATGCAGCTCACCCGCCGCGGGCTCGCGGATGCCTACGCGGGGACGGGCGGCGCGCTGA
The DNA here is from genome assembly GCF_003611685.1 of Corallococcus sp. CA049B. Lineage (NCBI taxonomy): Bacteria > Pseudomonadati > Myxococcota > Myxococcia > Myxococcales > Myxococcaceae > Corallococcus > Corallococcus sp. CA049B. Next base: position 56,293 of record NZ_RAWC01000018.1, read on the forward strand.
GCATCGCGGCCAACCGCATCTCCTACGTGATGGACCTGCGCGGCCCCAGCATCGCGGTGGACACCGCGTGCTCGTCATCGCTGGTGGCGACGCACCTGGCGTGCCGCAGCCTGCGCGCCGGTGAGTCCACGGTGGCCCTGGTGGGTGGCGTCAACGTGATGTTGTCGCCCGCGCTCACCGTCAACTTCAGCAAGGCCGGCTTCATGGCGCCGGACGGCCGCTGCAAGGCCTTCGACGCCAGCGCCAACGGCTACGTGCGGGGCGAGGGCGCGGGCGTCATCGTGCTCAAGCCGCTGTCGCGCGCCCTGGCGGACGGCGACACCATCCACGCGGTCATCCGGGGCAGCGCGGTGAACCAGGATGGGCGCTCCAACGGACTCACCGCGCCCAACCGCTTCGCGCAGGAGGCCGTGCTCCGCGCCGCCTACCGCGACGCGGGCGTGGCGCCGTCGCAGGTGCAGTACGTCGAAGCGCACGGCACCGGCACGTCGCTGGGAGACCCCATCGAGGCGCAGGCCCTGGGCGCCGTGCTGGCCGAGGGCCGGGCGGCGGACGCCCCGTGCGCGCTGGGCTCGGTGAAGAGCAACATCGGCCACCTGGAGGCCGCGGCGGGCATCGCCGGCATCATCAAGGTCGCGCTGTCGCTGCGCCACGGCATGGTGCCGGCCAGCCTCCACTTCCAGACGCCCAACCCGCACATCCCCTTCTCCGAGCTGCCGCTGCGCGTGCAGGACCGGCTGCTGCCGTGGCCCGTGACCGCCGGCCCCCGGCTCGCGGGGGTGAGCTCCTTCGGCTTCGGCGGCACCAACGCCCACGTCGTGCTGGAAGGCCACGAGGCGGGCACCGCGCGCCGTGAACCGCCTCCCGGGCGCGCGCACCTCATCCCCCTCTCCGCCCGGAGCCCGGAGGCCCTGCGGGCCCTGGCTCGCGGTCACCTCGCGCTCCTGCCCCGGGGCGACTCGCCGGTGGAGTCGCTGGGGTTCTCCGCGGCCACCCGGCGCGGCCATCAGTCCCACCGTGCGGCCGTCCTGGCCTCCACCTGGGAAGAGCTCCAGGCCCGGCTCCAGGCGCTGGCGGACGGGCAGCCCCATCCCGGCGTGCTCACCGGTCCGGCCGTTCCCGGGGCGCGTCCGCGCATCGCGTTCGTGTTCTCCGGCCAGGGGCCCCAGTGGTTCGGCATGGCCCGTTCGCTGCTGGCGCAGGAGCCCGTGTTCCGTCAGGTCGTGGAGCAGTGCGACGCGCTCCTCAAGCCCCTGGCGGGATGGTCCATCCTGGAGGAGCTGGCGGCGGAGGAGGGCCGCTCGCGGCTGGCGCAGACGGAGTTCGCGCAGCCGGTGATGTTCTCGCTCCAGGTGGGACTCGCCGCGCTCTGGCGCTCGCTGGGCGTTGAGCCGGATCAGCTCGTCGGGCACAGCGCTGGCGAGGTCGCCGCCGCGTGCGTCGCTGGCGCCCTGTCGCTGCCCCAGGCCCTGGAGGTCATCCTCCACCGGGGCCGCGTCACGCAGCAGGCCTCGGGACGGGGCCGCATGGCCCTGCTGGAGATGGCGCCGGACGAGGCCGCGCGGCTGCTCGCGGGCTACGAGGGCCGGCTGGCCATCGCCGCGCGGAACGGCCCCACGTCCACCATCGTCTCCGGTGACGTGGACGCGCTCACGGAGCTGCTGGGCTCGCTGGAGCAGCGGCAGGTCCACGCGCGGCTGCTCGCCGTCAACTTCGCTTCGCACTGCCACCACATGGAGCCCGCGCGCGACGCCATGCGCGCGGCGCTCGCCCACCTGCGGCCCACCGCGCCGGGCGTGCCCATGATGTCCACCGTCTCCGCCCTGCCCGTGGAGGGCGCACAGCTCGACGGCGAGTACTGGGCCCGGCAACTGCGCGAGCCCGTGCGCTTCGCGGACACGATGGAGCGCCTGGTCGATTCGGGCTGCGGCCTCTTCGTGGAGGTGGCGCCCCACCCGCTGCTGCTGGCGGACATCGCCCAGTCGCTGCGCGTGCGCGGCGTCGCGGGCGTGGCCGTGCCGTCGATGCGCCGGGGCGAGGACGAGCGCTCGGTGCTGCTCGGGTCATTGGGGGCGCTCCATGCCCAGGGCGTGGACGTGCGCTGGAGCGAACTCTTCGCGAAGGACACGCCTGTCGTGCCGCTGCCCACGTACCCGTGGCAGCGGGAGCGGTGCTGGATTTCCCTGCCCCAGGGGGAGGCGGGCACGGCCACCGAAGCCCCCGAGCTGTCCGCGGATTGGTTCTACGGCACGCAGTGGGAGCCCGCGGGCGACTCCACCGCCGCGCCGGCTTCCGCGCGCTGGCTGCTGCTAGGGGACGCTGGCGGCGCGGGCGCCGCGCTCGCGGAGCGCCTGCGTGCGCAGGGGCAGCCCGTGGTGCTCGTGGCGCCGGGCGAGGACGGCGTGGATGTGGCCCAAGATCCGGAAGCAGCGCTGACGCGGGCGCTGGGGCAGGACACCGGGACGCCCCTGCGCGTCGTCTACCTGCGCGCGCTGGACGGCGTGCTCCCGGAGAGCGCGGACCTGGACGCGGTGGGCGCGGCGCTGGCGCTGGGATGCGTGCCGGTCGTGTCCGTGCTGCGGGCCCTGCTGTCGCGGTCCGTGGACGCGCGGCTGTGGCTGATCACCCGTGGAGCGCAGCCCGTGGGCGCGGGCCCGCATGCGCTGGAGGCCGCGCAGGCCACGCTCTGGGGCTTGAGCAGCACGCTTGCCGCCGAGCACCCCGAGCTCTGGGGCGGACTGGTGGACCTGGATCCCGCGGCCTCCGTGGAGGAGTCCTCGGCGGCGCTGTGCGGGGCCCTGCAGGCCGGTGACGGCGAGGACCGCGTGGCGCTGCGCCAGGGCCGCCGCTACGTGGAGCGCATGGTGCGCCGCCAGGAACTGGCCTCGTCGCGCACGCCGCTTCGCGTGCGGGCGGATGGGACGTACCTCGTCACCGGCGGCCTGGGTGGCCTGGGCGCGCACGTGGCGCGCTGGCTGGTCCAGCAGGGCGCGCGCCGGCTCATCCTCCTGGGCCGCACGCCGCTGCCTCCGCGCTCGAAGTGGAAGCGCCTGGAGCCGGACGCGCCGCAGGCCCGGCAGGTGGGCCTGGTGCGCGAGCTGGAGGCGCTGGGTGCCAGCGTGCACGTCGCCTCCGTGGACGTGGGCGACGCGGCGGCCCTGGGCGACTACCTGGAGACCTTCCGCGACGAGGGCTGGCCGGAGCTGCGCGGCGTCATCCACGCGGCGGGCGTGCTGCTCCCCCAGGAGCTGCCCGTGGCCCGGATGGACGCGCGGCCGTTCGACACGCTCCTGCGGCCCAAGGCGCTGGGTGGCTGGCTGCTGCACCGGCTGCTGCGGGACACGCCGCTGGACTTCTTCGTCTCGTTCTCGTCGGTGTCGGCATACATCGGTTCGCCGGGCCAGGCGCCCTACTCCGCGGCCAACGCCTTCCTCGCGGCGATGGCCCACCTTCGCCAGTCGGCGGGGCTGCCGGCGCTCACCATCGACTGGGGCACCTTCGCGGAAGCCGGCATGGCCGCGCGGCTGGAGCAGGGCCGGAAGATCACCGGACGCGGCCTGCGGCTGATGGAGCCCGAGCAGGCGCTGCCCGCAATCGCGCCGCTGCTGGCCTCCGGCACGCCCCAGGCCGGTGTCATGGACATCCGCTGGTCCGTGCTGCGCCAGGTGCTGGAGACGCGTGGGGAGCGCAAGGTGCTCGCGCGCCTCACGGACACCGGCCCCGATGCGGCGATTCCGGGCGCGGGCTCCGGCCCCCAGCTGCGCGCCACGCTGCTCGCGCTGGACGAGGCGGCGCGCGCCGAGGCGATGGGGGCCTTCCTGCGTGGCGAGGCCGGCGCGGTGCTGGGCATCGCGCCGGAGAAGCTGGACGGGGGCCAGCCCCTGGGCACGCTGGGGTTCGACTCCATCATGTCGGTGGACCTGCGAAACCGCATCCAGGCCCGCCTCCAGGTCACGATTCCCATCGTCGAGCTCGTCAAGGGTCCCAGCCTCACGGCGCTGACCGCGCGCCTGCTCACGCTGCTGGCCGTGGACCCGGGCGCCGGGCAGGCCTCGGGCTCCGGGGCGCCGCCGCTGCGGCGGCTGCCGGACGAAGGACGGACCCACCCGCTCTCCTACGCCCAGGAGCGCATGTGGTTCATCCAGCAGCTGGAGCCGGGCAACATCGCCCTCAACGTGCCCCTGCTGGCGCGCTTCCGGGGCCTGCTGGAGCCCCAGCCGCTGGGCCGCATCTTCACGGAGCTCTTGCGCCGTCACGAAGCCCTGCGCACCACGTTCGCCACCGTGGACGGACGGCCGCTCCAGGTGGTCGCGCAGCCCTTCGACGTCCAGGTGCCCTGCTTCGACCTGCGCTCGCTTCCCCCCGAGGCCCGCGAGGCCGCCGCGCATGAGCGGGTGATGGAGCTGTCGCGCCAGACGTTCGATCTGGAGAAGGGCCCCATCCTCCGGCTGGCCCTCTTCCAATTGGCGGACGACACGTCGCACGTGCTGATGGTGATGCACCACATCATGACCGACGGCTGGTCATTGGTGGTGCTCGCGAGCGAGCTGGGCGCCAGCGTGGAGGCCGCCACCCAGGGCCGCGTCGCGCCGCTGCCCGAGCTGCCGGTGCGCTACTCCGACTTCGCCCGCTGGCAGCGGGAGTGGCTGCAGGGGGATGCGCTGGAGTCGCAGCTCGCGTGGTGGAAGACGCGGCTCGCGGGCGTCCCCGACGTGCTGGAGCTTCCGACGGACCGGCCCAGGCCCACCGTCCCCTCGCGCCGGGGTGAGCGCTACGCGCTGCGCCTGTCGCGCCCGCTCACGCAGGGCCTCAAGGCGCTCAGCCAGCAGGAGGGCGCCACGCTCTTCATGACGCTGCTGGCGGGCTTCCAGGTGCTGCTGCACCGCTACTCCGGGCAGGACGACTTCTGCGTGGGTTCCCCCACCGCGGGCCGCAGCCGCTCCGAGCTGGAGGGGCTGGTCGGCTTCTTCCTCAACACCCTGGTGCTGCGCGCCAGCTTCCACCCGGCGCTCACCTTCCGCGAGCTCGTCGCCCAGGTGCGCGAGGTGGCCCTGGGGGCCTACGCCCACCAGGACGTTCCGTTCGACCGGCTGGTGGAGGCGCTCAAGCCCACGCGCACGCTCAGCCACGCGCCGCTCTTCCAGGTGCTCTTCATCCTGCACCGGGCGCACGACGCCTCCATCCTCACGGGCGCGCTCACGGACGTGGAGGACATCCACTTCGGCGCCACGCTGTACGACCTCAACCTCTCCTTCATGGAGGACGAGCACGGCCTGAAGGGGTGGCTGGAGTACAGCACCGACCTCTTCGAGGAGGCGACCATCGCCCGCATGGCGGCGCACCTCCAGGTGGTGCTGGAGGGCGCGGTGGCGGACCCGGGCCAGCGCGTCACCCACCTGCCGCTGCTCACGCCGCCCGAGCACCAGCAGCTGCTCGTGGACTGGAACGCCACGCGCGTGGACTACCCCACCGCCGCGTGCTTCCCCCAGCTCTTCGAGCAGCAGGCCGCCCGCATCCCGGACGCCGTGGCGCTGGTCTGCGAGGACCAGCGGCTCACCTACCGTGAGCTGAATGTCCGGGCCAACCGCCTGGCGCACCGGCTGGTGGCCGAAGGCGTGGGCCCCGACATGCCCGTGGGCCTGCTGGGCCCCCGAGGCATCGACTTCGTGACCGCGATGCTGGCCATCCTCAAGGCGGGCGGCACGTACCTGCCCATGGACCCGGCGCACCCGCCGCACCGCATCGCGCAGGTGCTGGAGCAGAGCCTGGCGCCGCGCGTGCTCGTGGCCTCGGAGCTGGCCTCCACGCTGGAGCGCGCGGGCGAGCTGCTGCCGCCCTCCGTGGCGAAGCCCCGGGGCCTCGTGCTGGAGGAGGCCCTCGCCGCCGCCGGCTCCGACGCGAACCTGCCAGCGCGCGCGGGGCCGGGACATCTGGCGTACATCATCTACACCTCGGGCTCCACGGGCGTGCCCAAGGGGGCGATGCTCGAACACGCGGGCCTTCTCAACCACCTGTACGTCCTCATCCAGGAGATGTCGCTGGGTGAAGGCGACGTGGTGGCCCAGACGGCGTCCCAGTCCTTCGACATCTCCGTGTGGCAGTTCCTCACGGCGCTGATGATTGGCGGCCGGACGCACCTGCTGCTGAACGACGTGGTGCGCAGCCCCCCGCGCCTGCTCCAGGAGGTGGAGGCGCGGGGGCTCACCATCGTCCAGGTGGTGCCCTCCGTGCTGCGCGTGATGCTGGAGGAGGCCGAGGCGCTGGGCGCTTCGCGTCCCCCGCTGGACGCCCTGCGGTGGATGATCCCCACGGGAGAGGCCCTGCCTCCGGAGGTCAGCCGCAAGTGGTTCTCGCTGTATCCGCGCATCCCGCTGCTCAACGCGTACGGCCCGGCGGAGTGCTCGGATGACGTGACGTTCCACGTGCTGCGTCAGCCGTCCACCACGGTGAACACGCCCATCGGGCGCGTGGTGCCGAACCTCCAGCTGTACCTGCTGGACCGCGCGGGGCAGCCGGTGCCCATGGGCGTGCCCGGCGAGATCCACATCGGCGGAGTGGGCGTGGGGCGCGGCTACCTGAACGACCCCCGGCGCACGGCGGAGAGCTTCGTGCCGGATCCGTTCCGTGGCGTTCCGGGCGCGCGCCTCTACCGGACGGGCGACCTGGGACGTTTCCTGCGCGACGGCGCCATCGAGTTCCTGGGCCGCGTGGACCACCAGGTCAAGGTGCGCGGCTTCCGCATCGAGCTGGGGGAGATAGAGCTGGCGCTGGAGCGGCACGCGGCGGTGCTGGAGGCCGTCGTCGTCGCGCGCGAGGACGTGCCCGGCAGCGTGCGGCTGGTGGGCTACGTGGCGCCGCGCGCCGGACAGACGCTGGACTCCGCGGAGGTGCGCGCGTTCATCAAGGAACGGCTGCCGGAGTACATGGTGCCGCCCGTGCTGGTGGTGCTGGAGGCGCTGCCGCGCTCGCCCAATGGCAAGGTGGACCGCAAGAGCCTGCCCGTCCCCGCGGCCGGCGCCGCGCGCGAGCGGGAGTTCGTCGCGCCGCGCACGGACCTGGAGCAGCAGCTCTGCGGGATGTGGGCGGAGATCCTGCGCGTGGAGCGCGTGGGAGTGCATGACGACTTCTTCGAGCTGGGCGGCCACTCGCTGCTCACCACCCAGGTGCTGTCACGCATCCGCAAGGCGTTCCAGGTGGAGCTGCCCCTGCGCGAGTTGTTCGACGCCTCCACGGTCGCGGCGCTCGCGGCGCGGCTGGAGGTGGCGATGGGTGACACGCGCACGTCGCGCCCGCCGCCGCTCACGCCGGTGTCCCGCGAGGGGCGGCTCGCGCCGTCCTTCGCCCAGCAGCGGCTGCTCTTCATCGATCAACTCCAGCCGGAGAGCCCCCTCTACAACATCCCCTCCGCGGTGCTGCTGGAGGGCCGGCTCGACGTGGACGCCCTGGCGCGGGCGCTCGCGGAGGTGCTCCGCCGCCACGAGTCGCTGCGCACCACCTTCCACGTGGACGACGCGGGGCCCCACCTGCGCATCGCCTCCGACGCGGGCCTGGTGCTCGCCCGGCAGGACCTGCGGCAGCTGCCCCCTTCCGAGCGCATGTCGGAGGCGCTGCGTCTGGCGTCCCGCGAGGCCCAGCGGCCCTTCGCGCTGGACAAGGGCCCGCTGGTGCGCGCCGCGCTGCTCCAACTGGAGCCCGAGTGCCACGTGCTGACCCTGACGATGCACCACATCGTCTCGGACGGCTGGTCCATGGGACTGCTGGTTCGCGAGGTGGCGGCGCTCTACGAGGCCTTCCGCGCGGGCCAGCCTTCGCCCCTGCCGGAGCTGCCGGTCCACCCCGTGGACTTCGCGCACTGGCAGCGGCAGTGGCTCCAGGGCGGCGCGCTGGAGTCCCAGCTCGCCTGGTGGCGCCAGGAGCTCCAGGGCATGCCCCAGGCGCTGGAGCTGCCCACCGACCGGCCCCGTCCCGCGACCCAGTCCTTCCGGGGCGCGGCCATGCCCATCCACTACCCGCGCGCGCTGGCGGAATCCGTGCGGGCCGTCAGCCAGCGCGAGGGCGTCACGCCCTTCATGCTGCTCATGGCGGCGTTCCAGGTGCTGCTGCACCGGTATTCGGGCCAGGATGACTTCTGCGTGGGTTCACCCACCGCGGGCCGCAACCTGGCGGAGACCGAAGGGCTCATCGGCTTCTTCGTCAACAACCTGGTGGTGCGCGCGCGGCTGGGCGCGGACCCCACCTTCCGCGAGCTGCTGGCCCGGGTGCGGGAGACGACGCTCGGTGCCTTCGCCCACCAGGAGCTGCCCTTCGAGAAGCTGGTGGAGGCGCTCCAGCCCGCGCGCGACCTCACGCGCTCCCCCCTGTTCCAGACCGTCTTCGTCCTCCAGCAGGACGTGCTGCCCGCGCTCAAGCTTCCGGGCCTGTCCCTGCGCCCGCTGACGCTGGAGCAGCACACCGCCAAGTTCGACCTGCTCCTGTCGCTGACGGACACGGCGGACGGACTGGTGGGCTCGCTGGAGTACGGCACGGACCTGTTCGACGGCGCCACCATCGCGCGCATGGTGGAGCACCTGCATCAGCTGCTGCTGGGCATCGTCGCGGATCCGTCGCTGCGCATCTCCCGGCTTCCCCTTCTGGCGCAGGCGGAGCAGCACCGGCTGCTGCGCGAGTGGAGCGGCCCGCGCGCGTCGCATCCCTCCAGCGTCTGCGTGCATCACCAGTTCGAGGCGGTGGCCGCGCGGACGCCGGACGCCGTCGCGGTCACCTTCGAGGACTCGCACCTCACCTATGGCGAGCTGAACACCCGCGCCAACCGGCTCGCGTGGCGGCTGCGCGGGCTGGGCGTGGGCCCGGAGACGCTGGTCGGCCTGTGCGTGGAGCGGTCGCTGGAGATGGTGGTGGGCATCCTGGCCATCCTCAAGGCCGGGGGCGCCTACGTGCCGTTGGATCCGGCCTACCCCCGGGAGCGCCTGGCCTTCATGCTGGAGGACTCGCGGGTGCCCGTGCTGCTCACGCAGCAGGCCCTGGTCGCGTCCCTGCCGGAGCACGGCGCCACGGTGCTGTGCCTGGACGCCGCGCAGGAGCCCGCGTCCGGGCGGAGGGACAACCCCGACGCGGGCGTCACCTCCGAGCACCTGGCCTACGTCATCTACACGTCCGGCTCCACCGGCAAGCCCAAGGGCGCGCAGCTCACGCACGGGCGCATCACCCGCCTGTTCTCCGCCACGCAGCACTGGTTCCACTTCGGCGCGAACGACGTGTGGACGCTGTTCCACTCGTACGCGTTCGACTTCTCCGTCTGGGAGCTGTGGGGCGCGCTCATCCACGGCGGCCGGCTGGTGGTGGTGCCCTACTGGGTGAGCCGTTCCCCGGAAGCCTTCCACGCCCTGCTGCGCAAGGAACGCGTCACGGTGCTCAACCAGACGCCGTCCGCCTTCCGGCAGCTCGTGCAGGTGGATTCGGACCTGCGGGGCCCCAGCGGCCTGTCGCTGCGCACCGTCGTCTTCGGCGGCGAGGCGCTGGAGTTCTCCAGCCTGCGTCCGTGGTTCGCCCGGCATCCGGACACCCGGCCCCGGCTGGTCAACATGTACGGCATCACCGAGACCACGGTGCACGTCACCTACCGTCCCCTGCGCGCCGAGGATGCCCAGGGAACGGCTGGCAGCATCATCGGCGTCCCCATTCCGGACCTGCAGCTCTACGTGCTGGACGCGCGGCTGCAGCCGTCGCCCATCGGCGTTCCCGGCGAGCTGTACGTCGGCGGCATGGGCCTGGCCCGCGGCTACCTGTCGCGGCCGGCGCTCACGGCGGAGCGCTTCATTCCGGATCCCTTCAGCGACACGCCCGGGGCCCGGCTCTACAAGTCGGGGGACCGTGCGCGCTACCTGGTGGACGGCAGCCTGGAGTACCTGGGCCGCGGCGACTTGCAGGTGAAGCTGCGCGGCTTCCGCATCGAGCTGGGGGAGGTTGAAGCGGCGCTCGCGCAGCACGGTTCGCTGCGCCAGACGGCGGTGCTGGTGCGCGAGGACGCACCGGGCCACAAGCGGCTCGTCGCCTACGTCGTGCCCGCGCCCGGGGCCTCGTTCGACGTGGAGGCGCTGCGCGTCCACCTCAAGGCGCGCCTGCCCGAGTACATGGTGCCCGCCGCCTTCGTCTCCATGGCGGAGCTGCCCCTCACGGGCAACGGCAAGCTGGACCGACGCGCGCTGCCCGTCCCCGAGCAGTCCGCCCCGCAGACGGCCTTCGTCGCGCCCGTCACCCCCGTGGAGCAGACGCTGGCCGACCTGTGGGCGCAGGTGCTGGGCGTCCCTCGCGTGGGGCGCTCGGACAACTTCTTCGCGCTCGGCGGAGACTCCATCCTCAGCCTCCAGGTCATCGCCCGCGCCCAGCGCGCCGGGCTTCGGCTCACGCCCCGGCAGCTCTTCCAGCACCAGACGGTGGAGGAGCTGGCGCGCGTGGTGGAGCGCACCTCCGCGCCGAAGGCCGAGCAGGGGCTGGTCCTGGGTGAGGTACCGCCCACGCCCATCCAGCGCGCGTTCCTCGAAGCGGAGGTCGCCGAGCCCCACCACTACAACCAGGCCGTGCTGTTGGAAGCCCACGCGCCGCTGGACGCCAGCGTGCTGGAGCGCGCGTTGAACGCGCTCGTGGAACACCATGACGCCCTGCGCACCCGGGCCACCCGGAATGAGCAGGGCTGGGCGCTCCACCAGGTCGGCCTGGAGGCGCCCGTGCGCCTGGAGCGCATGGCTCCCGGCGCCTCGCTGGAGCGCGAGACGGCGCGCGTACAGGCCAGCCTGTCGCTGGAGTCGGGCCTGTTGCTGGGCGCCGCCCTCTTCGACGCGGACGCCGGACAGCCCCAGCGGCTGCTGTTGTACGTCCACCACCTCGCCGTGGATGGCGTGTCGTGGCGCGTACTCCTGGAGGACCTGGAGACGGCGTATGGCCAGCTCGCGCGCGGTGAGCGCGTGGCCCTGCCTCCGAAGACGACGCCCTTCCTGGATTGGGCCCGGCGGCTTCAGCGGCATGCGCTGACGCCGGAGGTGGAACAAAGCCTGTCCTACTGGCGGACCGCTTCGAGCCGCGGCGTGCCGGCCCTCCCGGTGGACCGCGAGGGGCAGCCCAACACGCAGGCCTCCGCGCGGCGCGTGGCGGTGCGGTTGGACGCGGCCGAGACGCGGACGCTCCTCCAGGATGTGCCCTCCGCCTACCGCTCGCGCATCGACGAGGTGTTGCTGGCGGCGCTGGCCCGCGCGCTCACCCGCTGGTCGGGCTCGGAGTCGCTCCGGGTGGACCTGGAGGGCCATGGCCGCGAGGACCTCTTCGAGGACGTGGACCTGTCACGCACCGTGGGCTGGTTCACGGCGCTCTATCCGGTGGTCTTCCAGGTGCCCGCGGGTTCGAGCCCCGCCACCGCGCTGCGGACCGTGCGGGACACGCTGCGGCAGGTGCCGGGACGGGGCCTGAGCCATGGCCTGCTGCGCTACCTGGGGACGGACAGCGCGCGGGAGCAGCTGGGTGCATCGCCTCCGGCGCCGGTGGCCTTCAACTACCTGGGCCAGTTCGACGCGGTGGGCTCCGGTTCGGCGCGCATGCGGGCGTCGCGTGAGTCCGCCGGCCCCACGCGCTCCGGGCTCGGCCTGCGCACCCACCTGCTGGAGGTGAACGGGCTGGTGCTGGGCGGCGAGCTGGAGCTGGAGTGGATCTACAGCGAGGCCGTGCACACGCGCGCCACGGTGGAGGCGCTGGCCGGGGAGTACCTGTCGGCGCTGCGCGAGCTCATCACCGGCCGCGACTCCGAGGACGCGCGGCGCTACACGCCCGGGGACTTCCCGCTGGCGGACGTGAGCCCGCCGGTGCTGAGCGCCGTACTGCCGCCGGGCGAACCGGTGGAGGACGTCTACCGCCTCACGCCCATGCAGCAGGGCATGCTGTTCCAGACGCTGCTGGAGCCGGGCGCCGGCGCCTACAGCGAGCAGCTCTCCTGGTCCCTGCACTCGGGGCTGGACGTCGCGGCCTTCCGTCAGGCGTGGCAGGCGGTGGTGGACCGGCACCCGGCCCTGCGCACCCGCTTCCATTGGGAGGGGCTCGCTGAACCCTTGCAGGTGGTGCTCCCGCTCGCGGCGCTGCCGTGGAGCGAGGAGGACCTGCGGGGCCTGTCCCGCGAGGCGCAGGAGGCCCGGCTCTCCGCGTGGCTGGAGGCGGACCGCGCACGCGGCTTCGAGCTGTCTCGCGCGCCGCTCATGCGGCTGACGCTGCTGCGCCTGGATGAGCAGGTGTACCGCTGCGTCTGGAGCTTCCACCACCTCATCCAGGACGGCTGGAGCATGGGGCTGCTGCTCCAGGATGTGTTCACCGCCTACGCGTCGCTGCTCGCGGGCCGGAAGCCGCGGCTGGGGCGCGCCCCGGCCTTCCGCGACTACGTGGAGTGGATGGGCCGTCAGGACCTGACGGGCACCGAGGCCTTCTGGAGGAAGACGTTCGCGGGCTTCTCCACCCCCACCCCGCTGCCCGGTGACGAGCGCGCGGGCACGCTCCGGGACCGGAGCCAGGGCCAGGGCGGCATGGTGGAGTGCGTGCTCCCGGCCGCGCTGACGGAGGCGCTCCAGGGCTTCGCGCGCCAGCATCAGCTCACGCTCAACACACTGGTGCAGGGCGCTTGGGCGCTGCTGCTGAGCCGGCACACGCACAGCTCGGACGTGGTGTTCGGCGCCACCGTCGCGGGCCGGCCTCCGGGCCTGTCCACCGCGGCGGACACGGTGGGCCTGTTCATCAACACGGTGCCCGTGCGCGTGACGCTGTCGGAGGGCGAGCGGCTGCTGCCGTGGCTGCGGCGCATCCAGTCCTGGCAGGCCGAGGCGCAGGAGCACGAGCACAGCCCGCTGGTCCAGGTGCAGGGCTGGAGCGGAGTGCCCCGGGGCACGCCGCTCTTCGAGACGCTCCTCGTCTTCGAGAACTACCCGGTGGACGACTCCGTGCGCGCTCGGGCCGGCGGCCTGGACGTGCGCGACGTGCGCTTCGACGAGCGGCCCCAGTACGCCCTCAACGTGACCGTCATTCCGGACGGGCAACTGCGGCTGAAGCTGGCCCACGACACCTCGCGCCTGGGACGCGCCACGGTGGAGCGGATGGCGGGCCACTGGCGCACGCTGCTGGAGGGCATGGTGTCCCGCCCCGGCCAGCGCCTGGGCGACCTGCCCATGCTCACCGACGGTGAGCGCCGCCAGTTGCTCACCACCTGGAACGACACCCAGGCCCCCGTCCCGTCCGGCTGCGTCCACCACCTCTTCGAAGCCCAGGTGGAGCGCACCCCCGACGCGGAGGCCGTGCGTCAGGGTGACACGCGGCTGACGTATGGCGAGCTGGAGCGCCGGGCCAACCAGCTGGCGCACCACCTGCGCGCGAGGGGCGTGAAGCCGGGCGCGCTGGTGGGCCTGTACGTGGAGCGCACGGTGGAGATGGCCGTGGGCCTGCTGGGCATCCTCAAGGCCGGCGGCGCGTACGTGCCGTTGGACCCGAGCTACCCGGTGGCGCGGCTGTCCTCCATGTTGGAGGACTCGGCGGTGCCGGTGTTGGTGACGCAGGAGCGGCTGGCGGATGAGCTGCCCGCGGGCGCCTTCCTGACGGTGTGCCTGGACTCGGACCACGCGCTCGTGGCGCGTGAGAGTGACTCGCGTCCGGCCAGCGGCGCCGCCGCGGACGACCTGGCGTACGTCATCTACACGTCCGGCTCCACGGGGCGCCCCAAGGGCGTGCTCATCGAGCACCGGGGCGTGGTCAACTACCTGGCGTGGTGCGCACGGGCCTACCCGGCGGCCGAGGGTCCGGCGCCCGTGCACTCGTCGCTCGCGTTCGACCTCACGGTGACGAGCCTCGTGCTGCCGCTGACGGTGGGCCGCGCGGTGGTGCTGGTAGAGGAAGGCGGCGGCGTGGAGGGGCTGGCGCGCGTGGTGCGTGGAGGCGGCGGCCATGGCCTCGTCAAGCTGACGCCCTCTCACCTCCAGTTGCTGGCGCGACAGCTGCGCCCCGAGGAGGCCCGGGGCGGGGCCCGCGCCTTCGTCATCGGCGGCGAGGCGCTCACCGCGGAGCACCTGACGTTCTGGCGGGAGCACGCGCCGGACACCCGGCTCATCAACGAGTACGGCCCCACGGAGACGGTGGTGGGCTGCTGCGTGCACGAGGTGACGGGCGGCGAGGCCCCGGGGAGCGTCGTCTCCATCGGCCGGCCCATCGCGAACGTGGACCTGCACGTGCTGGACGCGGACCTGCGGCTGGTGCCGGTGGGCGTCACCGGTGAGCTGTACATCGGTGGAGTGCAGCTGGCCCGGGGCTACTGGCGCAGGCCGGAGCTGACGGCGGAGCGCTTCATCCCGCACCCGTTCAGCTGGAAGCCCGGCGCGCGCCTCTACCGCACGGGAGACCGCGTGCGGCGCAACGCGGACGGCACGCTGGAGTTCCTCGGCCGTCTCGACTCGCAGGTGAAGGTGCGCGGTTACCGCATCGAACTGGGCGAGGTGGAGGCCCTCATCGCGGCCTGCGCGGGCATCCGCGAGGTGGCGGTGGTGACGCGCGAGGACGCGTCGGGTTCGGCGCAGCTCGTGGCGTACGTCACGGGCGACGTGGACGTGGCGAGGCTGCGTCAGACGCTGACGGAGCAGCTGCCGGCGTACATGGTGCCCTCCGCGTTCATTCCGCTGGACGGGCTGCCGCTCACGCCCAACGGCAAGGTGGACACCCGGGCGCTCACCGCGCTGGGGCTGGAAGCCGGGCCGCGTGAGCCCGTGGACACGTTCCGCGCGCCGCGCACGCCCACCGAGCAGTTGCTCGCCGGCATCTGGGCACAGGTGCTGCGCGTGGAGCGCGTGGGCCTGGATGACGACTTCTTCGAGCTGGGGGGCCACTCGCTGCTGGCCACGCAGCTCGTCTCGCGCGTCCAGGGCACCTTCCAGGTGGACCTGCCGCTCGGCGACATCTTCGAGGCGCCGAGCCTGACGAGCCTGGCGGCGCGCATCGACGCCCAGGCCCACGGGGAGAAGGCGCTCGCGCTGGAGCCCCTGCCGCGCACGGGCGACCTGTCACTGTCCTTCGCGCAGCAGCGGCTGTGGTTCCTGGATCAACTGGAGCCGGGGAGCGCGGCCTACAACATCTCCAGCGCGCTGCTGCTGGAGGGCACGCTGGACACGGACGCGCTCGGCAAGGCCCTGGGGGCCGTGCTGTCGCGCCACGAAGTCCTTCGCGGTGCCTTCCCCGAGTCCGATGGCCGGCCGGTCCTCCGGCTTGCCCCGCGGACGCTGACCCTGCGCGAGGAGGACCTGGGCCACCTGCCCGCCGAGGCGCGGATGGACGCGGCGCTCCGCCGGGCCGCCGAGGACGCGCGCCGCCCCTTCGCGCTCGCCGAGGCTCCGCTCCTGCGCGCGCTGCTGCTGCGGCTGGAGTCCGAGCGGCAGGTGCTGGCCCTCACGGTCCACCACATCGTCGCCGACGGCGCGTCCATGGCCGTGCTGGTGCGTGAGCTGTCCGAGCTCTACGTGGCCTTGCGTGAAGAACGCGCCCCGTCGCTGCCCGCGCTGCCGGTGCAGTATGCGGACTTCGCGCACTGGCAGCGCCAGTGGCTCCAGGGCTCCGTCCTGGAAGCGCAGCTGGGCTGGTGGAGGGAACAGCTCCAGGACATGCCCCAGGCGCTGGAGCTGCCCACCGACCGGCCCCGCCCCGCGGTCCAGTCCTTCCGGGGCGCGTCCGTGCCGGTCCGCCTGCCGGTGGAGCTGACCCGGGAGCTGCATGCCTTCTGCCGCCGCGAAGGCGTCACGCCCTTCATGGTGCTGCTGGCCGCCTTCCAGGTGCTGCTGCACCGTCACTCCGGACAGGAGGACGTGGGCGTCGGTTCTCCCATCGCGGGCCGCACCCGCGCGGAGACGGAGGGGCTCATCGGCTTCTTCGTCAACACGCTGGTGCTGCGCGCGCGCATGGGTGGCGACCCCACCTTCCGCGAGCTGCTGGCGCAGGTGCGGCGTGCGGCGCTGGGCGCGTACTCGCACCAGGACCTGCCCTTCGAACAACTGGTGGACACGCTGCGGCCGGAGCGGGACCTGAGCCGCTCTCCGCTCTTCCAGGTGATGTTCGTCCTGGACCAGGACGCGCTCGCGGGCGTGGAGCTGCCGGGCCTGTCGCTGAAGCCGCTGGCCCTGGAGCGGGATACGGCGAAGTTCGACCTCACCCTCGCGCTGGCGGACGCCCCCGATGGGCTGGTGGGCTCGTTGGAGTACAGCACCGACCTGTTCGACAGGGCGACCATCGAGCGGCTGGGGCGTCACCTGGAGACGCTGCTCAAGGGCAGCCTCGCCACTCCGGACGAGCGCCTGTCCCGGCTGCCGCTGCTGTCAGAGGCGGAGCGGCACCAGCTCGTCTCCGGGTGGAACGACACGCACCTGCCTCGCGAGGCGTCCCTCACGCTGCATGGGCTCATCGAGGCCCAGGTCGAGCGCACGCCCGATGCCGTGGCGGTGACGTTCGAGGACGAGCGGCTCACCTACCGGCAGCTGGACGCGCGGGCCAACCAGGTCGCTCACGCGCTGCGCGAACGTGGCGTGGGCTCCGAGTCGCGGGTCGCGCTGCTGATGGAGCGCTCGATGGAGCTGGTGGTGGGCCTCCTGGGCATCCTCAAGGCCGGCGGCGCCTACGTACCGCTGGAGCCGACGCTGCCCCAGGAGCGCCTGCGGTCCATGCTCCGGGACAGCGAGGCCCGGTGGGTGCTCACCCAGGCGCGGCATGCCCCGCTGCTCCCGGATGACGCGCCCCCGGCCCTGGAGCTGGACACGGACTGGAGCACGTTCGCTGGGCATTCCCAGGTCCGCCCGAGCGTCAGGGTGCATGGAGGCGGGCTCGCCTACGTCATCTTCACGTCCGGCTCCACGGGCCAGCCCAAGGGCGCGATGAACACGCACGAGGCCATCTGCAACCGCCTCCTGTGGATGCAGGAGGCGTACGGTCTGACGGCGGACGACCGCGTCCTCCAGAAGACGCCGTATGGCTTCGACGTGTCCGTCTGGGAGTTCTTCTGGCCGCTGATGACCGGAGCGCGGCTCGTGGTCGCACGTCCCGGCGGACACCAGGACAGCGCGTACCTGACGCGCACCCTCGTCGAAGCGGGCATCACCACCCTGCACTTCGTGCCGTCCATGCTGCGCGCCTTCCTGGACGAGCCCGGCGTCGAGGCCTGCACCGGCCTCCTGCGCATCATCTGCAGTGGCGAAGCCCTGCCCGCCGACCTCCAGGCGCGCTGCCTCGCGGTGCTGCCGGCGGAGCTGCACAACCTGTACGGCCCCACCGAAGCGGCCGTGGACGTCACCGCCTGGGCCTGCGTCCGGGGCGACACGCGGCCTCACGTCCCCATTGGCCGGCCCATCCACAACGTGACCTTGCGTGTGCTCGGGCCTCGCCTGGAGCTGGTGCCCCCGGGCGCCGTGGGCGAGCTGTATCTGGGCGGCATCGCGCTGGCGCGGGGCTACGCGGGCCGTCCCGGCCTCACCGCGGAGCGCTTCGTGCCGGATCCGTTCAGCGATACGCCGGGGGCCCGCCTCTACAAGACGGGCGACCGGGTCCGCTACCTGGCTGACGGCAGCCTGGAGTACCTGGGCCGCGGCGACTTCCAGGTGAAGCTGCGCGGCTTCCGCATCGAGCTGGGAGAGATCGAAGCCGTCCTCGCCGCCTGCGCGCACGTGCAGCAGGCGGCTGTGATGGTTCGCGAGGACATGCCGGGCCAGAAGCGGCTGGTGGCCTACGTCGTCTCCACCGCCGAGGCGATGGACGAAGAGGCCCTGCGCGCCGTGCTCAAGTCACGGCTGCCCGAGTACATGGTGCCCTCCGCCTTCGTCCGCATGGAGGCGCTGCCCCTGTCCTCCAACGGCAAGCTGGACCGACGCGCGTTGCCCGCGCCCGGACGCACCGTCTCCGCCGAGGGCTTCGTCGCGCCCGTCACCCCCGTGGAGCGCACGCTCGCGGACATCTGGGCCCAGGTGCTGGGACTGGAGCGCGTGGGCACGGGCGACAACTTCTTCACGCTCGGCGGTGATTCCATCCTGGGCCTCCAGGTCGTCTCGCGGGCACGGCGCGCGGGGCTCCGGCTCACGGCCCGGCAGCTCTTCCAGCACCAGACGGTGGCGGAGCTGGCCCGCGCCGCGGGCGACGCGCCGACGCTCCAGTCCGAGCAGGGCCTCGTCACCGGCGAAGTGCCGCTCACCCCCATCCAGCACTGGTTCCTGGAGCAGCCCCGCTCCACGCCCCACCACTTCAACCAGTCGGTGCTGCTGGAGGTCCTCCAGCCCCTGGACGCGAAGCTGTTGGAGCGCGCCCTGGGACAGCTGATGCTGCACCACGACGCCCTGCGCATGCGCTTCGAGTCCCGGCAGGGACGGTGGACGCAGCACCTGGATGGCCCGGAGTCCGCCACGCCCGCGCTGACGCACGAGGATCTGTCCTCGGTGGCCCCGGACGCGCAGCTCGCGGCCCTGGAGCGCGTCGCCTCCGAAGCGCAGGCCCGGTTGGACCTCTCCCACGGTCCGCTGCTGCGCGCCGTCCGCTTCGACCTGGGCGCCACGCGGCCCGGATACCTGCTGCTGGTCATCCACCACCTGGTGGTGGACGGCGTGTCCTGGCGCGTGCTGCTGGAGGACCTGGACGCCGTGTGCACGCGGCTTCGCGAAGGCCTGGAGCCCACGCTGCCGCCCAAGAGCACGTCCTTCAAGGCCTGGGCGCAGCGGCTGCACGAGCACGCGCGGGCCGATGCCTTCGCCCGGCTGCCGGCATGGCTGGACCTGCCCGCTCCCACCCCGCTGCTCGTGGACGTGCCGGGGGGGAGCAACACGCTCGACTCGGAGAAGCGCGTCACCGTGTCGCTCGGCGCCGAGGAGACCCAGCTGCTGCTCCAGGAGGTGCCCGGCGCGTACGGGGCACGGTTGGAGGAGGTGCTGCTCGCGGCTCTGACGCACACGCTCGCGCGGTGGTCTGGCGCCTCCCACCTCATGGTGGACCTGGAAGGCCACGGCCGTGAGGACCTCTTCGAGGACGTGGACCTGTCGCGCACCGTGGGCTGGTTCACCACGCTGTTCCCGCTGCTCGTGAACGTGGATGGGTCCCACGGTCCGGCTTCAGCGGTGCGACAGGTGCGGCACGCCCTGCGCGCGGTGCCCGACAAGGGCCTGGGCTACGGACTGCTGCGCTACCTGCGTCCGGGGCACGACTCCCGTCCGCCTTCCTCCTCGTCGGGGGCGCCGGTCCTGTTCAACTACCTGGGGCAGCTCGACTCGGCCCTGCCCGCCTCGTCCCAGTTCCGCCTCTCCCGGCTCCCCACCGGGCCCGTGCAGGGCGGCGAGGGACCGCGCACGCACCTGCTGGAGGTCAACGCCTTCATCCTCGGGGGACGGCTGGAGGTCGCGTTCGCGTACAGCCAGAACCTCCACCTGGAGGCCACCCTCCAGGGCGTGGGGCAGCGCTTCACGGAGGCCCTGCGCGCGCTCGTCACCGAGCGGCACTCGCCCCAGGCGCTCGTGAGGACCGCGGCGGACTTCCCGCTCGCGGGCGTGCCCTCGCACTTCCTGGACGCCCTGCTCCAGGACCAGCCCGCGCTGGAGGACGTCTATCCGCTGGCGCCCATGCAGCGCGGCCTGCTCTTCCACGCGCTGCTGTCTCCGGGCTCCAGCGCCTACTTCGAGCAGCTGTCCTGGGCGTTCTTCCACACCCAGCTCGATCCGGTCGCCCTGCACCGCGCCTGGGAGCACGTGCTGGCGCGACACCCGGTGCTGCGCACGGGCTTCCTCTGGGAGGGCCTGGAGCAGCCGCTCCAGTGGGTGCAGGCCCGGAGCGAGCTGCCCTGGAAGGAGCTCGACTGGTGCACGCATCCGGAGGCGGAGCGGGAGGCTCGCTTCCAGGCGTTCCTCGCCGAGGACCGCGCCCTGGGCTTCGACCTCACCCGGCCGCCGCTGATGCGGCTCACGCTCATCCAGTTGGGACAGGACGCGTGGCGCCTGGTGTGGAGCTTCCACCACCTGCTGGTGGACGGCTGGAGCATCGCGCTGCTCCTCAAGGAGCTGTTCGCGACGTACACCCGGCTCGCCTCGGGTCAGCCGCTCGCGGCCAGCACTCCGTCGCACGGCTACCGGGACTACGTGGCGTGGCTCCAGGGCCAGGAGCCCGCGAAGGCCGAGGCCTTCTGGCGTGCCTCGCTCGCGGGGGTGACGGCGCCCACCGCCCTGCCGGAACCGCTCGCGGGTGAAGCCGCCAGCGACTCCGCCGAGGGCTGCGAGCGCGAGGTAGCCCTGTCCGAGCAGGACACCACCGCGATGCAGTCCTTCGCGCGTCAGCACCAGCTCACGCTCAATACGCTGGTGCAGGCCGCGTGGGCCCTGGTGCTCGCCCGCCACGCGGGCGAAGACGAGGCCGTCTTCGGGGCCACGCGCTCCGGCCGTCCCGCCGGGCTCGCGAACGTCGAGTCCGCGGTAGGCCTGTTCATCAACACCCTGCCCGTCCGCGTCCGCCTGCCCGCGCACGCCCGGGTGGCCCCGTGGCTGAAGGAGCTCCAGGTGAACCAGCTCGAACTGGCCGACCACGAGCACACGCTCCTGGCCGACATCCAGGCCTGGAGCGAGGTGCCCCGCGGCACGTCGCTCTTCGAGAGCATCCTCGTCGTCGAGAACTACCCCGTGGACGCGGCGCTGAAGGAGGGCGCGCGGCACCTGGACATCCGCGATCCCCAGAGCTTCTCTCGCACCAACTACCCGCTGACGGCGGTCGTCATCCCACAGCGGGAGCTGCGCCTGCGGCTGGTCTCCGGCGTCCAGCGCCTGGGCCCCGCCACGCTGGGGCGGTTGCTCACGCAGTGGCGCGCCGCCCTGTCCGGCATCATGGTCGCGGTCGACGGCCGTCTGTCCGACGTCACCCTGATCTCACCGGAAGAGCGTCAGCGCATGCTGTTCGCCTGGAACGACTCGCACGTCGCCTTCACCCAGGACACCTGCGCGCACCACCTCTTCGAAGCCCAGGCCGCGCGCACGCCCGATGCTCCCGCGCTGGAGTGCCAGGGCGTCACGCTCACCTACCGGGAGCTGGATGCGCGCGCCAACCAGCTCGCGCACCACCTGCGCCTGTCCGGCGTGGGAGCGGACGTGCGCGTCGCCCTGTGCTGCGAGCGTTCGCCGGAGCTCGTCATCGGCATGCTCGGCATCCTCAAGGCCGGCGGCGCCTTCGTCCCGCTGGAGCCGTCGCACCCTGCCGAGCGGCTCGCCTTCGTGGTGAAGGACAGCGGCGCGGCCGTGCTGCTCACGCAGAAGGCCCTGGCGCCTTCAGGGGACACGGCCCAACTCACGCGCGTCCTCCTGGATGAGGACTGGGACGTCATCGCCCGGCAGCCCACGCACGCGCCCGCGACCCGCGTCCTGCCGGACCACCTCGCCTACGTCATCTACACCTCCGGCTCCACCGGCCTCCCCAAGGGCACCCTCCTGCACCACCGCGGCCTGTGCAACACCGCCCAGGCCGCCGTCCTGCGCCACGGCTTCTCTGCATCTTCTCGCGTCCTCCAGTTCGCTTCCCCCTCCTTCGACGCCTCCGTCTGCGAGGTCTTCTCCTGCCTCCTCGCTGGCGCCTGCCTCGTCCTTGCTCCCGCGCACGCCTTGCTGCCCGGCGCTCCCCTCCAGTCCTTCCTCTCGGCCCACTCCATCTCCGCCGCCACCCTCACCCCCTCGGTCCTCGCCCTCCTCGAGCCCGAGGCACTTCCGGCACTGCGCACCGTCATCTCCGCGGGCGAGGCCTGCCCTCCCGAGCTGTCTCGCCGCTGGGCTCCGGGCCGCTCCCTCCTCAACGCCTACGGGCCCACCGAGGCCAGCGTCTGCGCCTCCATCAACACGCGCCTCGCCCCTGACTCCCTCCACATCGGCTCGCCCTGGCCCAACACCTCCCTCTTCGTCCTCGACTCCTCCCTGCGCCCCGTTCCCCTCGGCGCTCCGGGTGAGCTCTTCATCTCCGGTGTCGGCCTCGCTCGCGGCTATCTCGGCCAGCCCTCCCTCACCGCGGAGCGCTTCCTCCCCCACCCCTTCTCCTCCTCTCCCGGCGCACGCCTCTACCGCACCGGCGACAGGGCCCGCTGGCTGCACGACGGCACCCTCCAGTTC
>NZ_RAWC01000190.1:0-17933 GCF_003611685.1 Corallococcus sp. CA049B
GAGGAGGCGGAGGCCGCGGAGCGCCGCTTCTCGGACCAGACGTGCTTCCCGGAGCTGGCGCGCTTCAACGACGGCGTGACGCTGGAGACGTTCCGCGATTGGGCCGGGCCGCTGCTCGCGTCGAGGGATGCGCTCGTCCGCGACTACCTGAAGGCGAAGCTCGCGGAGCTGATTGGCGACGACGCGAAGAAGGCGGGGCAGGTGGTGGACTGGGCCCGGGACGCGCAGGGCGCGGAGTTCCAGGTGCTGCTGTCCGGGCTGCGCGGGTCGGACGCGGTGCAGAAGCCGCAGGTCGCCGCGCGGCTCCTGGAGGCGGGGATGGACAAGGGGCTGTCCATCGAGCGGCGCGCGGGCATGCTCTCCGCGTTGGACACGCAGAAGCACCTGACGCCGGACGCGATGGACCGGATGGCGGACTTCGCGCGCGACCCGGCGTCCACCGAAGCGGGCTGGGCCGCCACGCGCACGCTGGGCCGCGTGATGGCGCGCGAGTCGGAGAACCTGGGGGACGCGTCGCCGTACCTCGACCGGCTCATCACCATCGCCACGGACGCGCCGGACGAGCAGATCCGCCACCTGGCGCAGACGGCGCCGCTGCACAACTCACCTGTGCTGGACGCGAAGGCCACGGCCCGCTTCGAGCGCATCCTGCGCAGCGAGGGCAACGAGGACGGCCGCGACGCGGCGGCGCAGGTGCTGGCCATGTCCTCCGACAAGGAGCACGTGCTGAAGACCTTCACGGACGCCTTCCAGGCTGAGCAGTCCGTGTGCGTGCGCTGGGCGCTGTTCCGCTTCTCCGCGCGCGTCGCGGGCCGGGACGCCCTGCCGGTGATGGCCAACATGGCGACCGTGGATCCGCGCTTCCAGCCGCTCTACGGCATCTTCGAGACGCTCTACGCCCAGGGCAACGTCGACTTCATCCGCGTCTGGAACGAGCTGCCGGACCAGAACCCCTTCGGCTGCATGGACCGCCACAACTAGGAGCCCTGACGCATGCCCCGCTACCTCCAAGGTCTTCGCGCGCTCGGGTGCCTGACGTTGATGCTCGCGTCCCCGGTCGTCACCGCCTGGTCCACGCCCTCCGCCGCGAAGCCCGCGCTGAATGGGGAGAGCTGCTCGGTCCGGGGGCTGATGGATCAGCTCCGCCAGGGGATGGGCTCCAGATCCAAGGCCTACCGCGACTACCTCCAGGCCGTGCTGCGCGAGGCCGCCGTGTCGCTGCCCTCCGGGGAGCTGCACGCGGCGTTCGACCGGGAGACGGACCCGGCGATGGTGGAGCAGCTGGCCGCGGCGCTGGTGGCGCGCAGCGAGCGCGAGGCGGAGAAGGACGCCATCCAGGCCGTGGCCCGCCGCGCGCTGGAGGACCGCGACCCGTCCGTCCGCGCCGCCACCGTCCGCGCCATGCGCCGCACCGGCGCGCTGGAGAAGACGGGGGACATGTACGAGCGGCTCATGCGGGACGGCTCGCCGGAGGTCCGCATGGAGGCGGCGCAGAACCTCATCGAGGACAACGCGCATGTCTATTCCGCCCATCACGGCCCGGCCACGGACATGGCGGTGAACGCGGCGACGGCGTCCACGGATCCAAAGGTGACGGCGAAGATATTGGAGTCCCTGGACACGCGGCGGATGGGACCGGAGGCGGGGCAGAAGCTGCTGGGGATGCTGGGCCATGAGAGCGCGGACGTGCGGCGCTCGGCGGCGCTCGCGCTGGGCAGCGTTCCGGCGGCGCAGATGGGGCCCGCGCGCGAGGCGCTGGTGGGCATGTACCGGGGCGAGCGGGACGCGGGGGTGCGCAAGGCGCTGGTGCAGGGCATCGCGGAGCTGGGCTTCGCGGACGCCGTGCCGGAGCTGCGCAAGCTGCGGAGCGCGGACCCCAGCATGGCGCCGGAGATCGACGCGTGGATCCGCGCCCTGGAATCAGGCGTTCAGGAGTGGGGCCTGCTCCTGAGAGAGAAGCAGCGGCTGCAACAGGTCCGTTAGCGGCACCCTCATGGGGCCGGACCCGCCGGCCCGAAAGGAACACCCCCGATGCGTCACATGAAGAAGAAGGCCTTCGCGGCCATCCTGGCCCTCGCGGTCCCCTCTGTCGCGGCTGCGTACTCCTACACGGTGAAGTCGCCCTTTCCGGGCACGGTGACGGCGACGACGTACTACTCCAGCGGCACGTTCCACGGCGCGTTGGACATCTCCAGCGGCCGTTGCAACTACTGGGGCGTGGAGACGGGCGTGATGGCGTCGCTGTCCTGGAACGTGACCATCCGCACGTCGGGCGTCTATTGCAACGGCACGGGCAGCGGCACGCAGAACGAGGCGAAGCACGCCTTCTCCAACGGCAGGACGTTCCGTCTGTGGCACTTCATCAAGACGTCGGACTCGTATGACCGCACGTGCAATCGCTGCCAGGTGGGCAACGAGGGCGGCACGGGCAACGCCACGGGTCCCCACGTCCACGTGCAGTATGACCAGTCCGGCAGCAACCTGACCGGCTGGTACTCCGGCTACACCACCAAGGGTGAGGCCGTGGACCGCTCGGAGACCATTGGCGTGATCCAGTAGTTTCGAAGTGCCCGCCGGAGGCGGAAGGTCGTGGGGACTTCCGTCACCGGTGGGGTCGGGTCCGGGCGCCGGGTTGACAGGGTGAAGCGCGCGCACGTCTGCTGGCTGTATGAAATGCCGCATCTGTGGAAGTGAAGCGACGCACGAAGCGCCGTCGTCCATCTTTCCGAAGCTGGTGCTGGGCTACTGCGAGGCGCACAAGCCCGACACGCAGGTGAAGCCCCTGGGGCCGGAGTCCTTCCTGGATTCTTCCGAGCCCTCTGCGCAGTGGGGAGAGCTCGAAGGAGGCAACCTGCCGCCGGACTGGCATGTGGAGGACCGGCTGTACCCCGGCCACACCGTGCTGGTGATGGGGACGGAGGGGATGGTGACCGGCGTTGCCACCGAGAAGGCGCAGGGGGCGAAGGTCTTCGTCCTTCCACTCAATCTCGCGGCCCTTGGGTGGAACCGGGACCCCGTGCTGCGAACGCTCACCGGGCCTTCCCTCTATCGGGCGCGCAAGAAGCTGCCGTCCATTGGGGCGAGCTCCAGGCTCAAGGCCAATGCCCGTTCCCAGAACGAGCCCCTGGCCGAAGACGAGATGCTCGACGGCATCCGGGCCTTTGGCGAGGTGCCGAGCGCACGTCTGGCGAAGATGGGAGGATTTGGCTTCCACGACATCCCGGTGGCGGGTGGAAACGTCATCGCGGCCCGCGACGCGAAGGGGCTTCTGCGGTTCGTCGTGGGAGAGCTGGGGCTGTACGGCGTCTGGCACGCGGAGACGTTTGGACGCGAGCTGTCCGTCCAGGGAACGAACATGGACCTGGAGCAGCTGAACAAGCGCGCTTCAAGGGCGGGGTACGACCCGGAGCAGTACCTGCTGTGGAAGAACGCCAAGAAGCGCATCCGTCAGACGCTGCTGGGCGAAGAGGCCGAGGTGGAGGACCAATCCTCCAAGACGAAGCGGGTCTTGTTCGTGCCGCAGTGGGCCTACCACATCGACATGCAGATGCTCTACCTGGGCCTGGGCCGCTTCGCGCTCCACAGCTTCGCGAAGCAAATCGAGCTGGTGGAGGGCTTCTCCGAGGAGGAGCTGCCGGGCCGCGGCGAGATGCTCAAGGACATCACCACGCTCCAGGAGAAGTACGGGGCCGTGAATGCACGGACGAAGGCGCTGCTGGAGAAGCATGGCTTCCAGGTGGTGGAGGTCGTGGGGGCGTTCCCGCTCAGGGTGAAGAACGCGCACCTGGACAGGCAGTACAAGCTCCACACGACGCATTATTTCTGCTTCGTGAACGGGATCTCGCTCGCCGACCCGGACCGGGTGCTCGTCATCCATGACGTGAAGGGGAGGAACAAGCTGGTCGCGCGTGCCTTCGAGTGGTTCGAGAAGGCATTGGATGGGGTCGGCGTCACGCCCGTGCCCATGTATTTCTTCGGCGCGAACTCATACATGTTGCGGCAGGAAGGCGGCTTCCGTTGCCGCAGCACCACCTTCCCCAAGGAATGGCTCAAGGTGCTGGAGGCCATCGCGCTGGATGACGCGCGCATCGAGAGGGAGCGGGAGGAGGAGAAGCGGAAGAGAGAGAAGGAGGAGGCGCTGGCCGAGGAGCGGGAGAAGTCCAGGGTCAGTGATAATGCCATCCAACGCCTGAAGGAAGCGGGGGTCTACTACCCGGAGGTCTACGTCAGCTCCGTGATCTTCCTCGCCAATGAGGAACGGCTGGAGGAGCTCATCGTGAAGCTCAGGAGCATGGCGAACAGCAGCGCTTCGGAGAAGAACAGGGCTTTGAGCTACATGCTCGAGGACTGACGCCCGCTCCCCTGGAGGCGAAGCCTCGCGGCTGCGCATCCAGGGGGCGCGGAGGCCGCGATGCAGAGCTGCGCGGCCCAGTACAGCAGCATGACGGCGTAGCCCAGGCCGGGCAGGGGCGTGACGAAGAGCCGGATGGAGAGCAGCCCGTCGCTGGCGGAGAACAGCAGCGCGCCCCCGAACGCCAGCCATTGCTCGCGTCGAGGAAGCGCCGAGTCCCCCATCATGGCCGCCGCGCGCCAGCCCATGGTGCAGATGACGGCGACGTAGGCCGTCACGGGCGCCGCCATCCCGCCCAGGCCGGGCCACAGTGCCACGCCAGCGCCCACGGCCAGGAGCAGGAAGGGCAGGGCTCGAAGCAGGGCCAGGCGCCGCGTCACGGAGAGGAACGCGGCGGTGTAGCCCACGTGGGCCAGCAGGAAGGCGCCCAGGCCCGGGAGGAACAGGTCCCGGCTCACCTCCAGCAGCACGTCGCCGAGCAGCGACAGCGCCAGCCCCGCGAAGATGAGCCGCGCATGGCGCCCCCGCGCGGGCCACAGCCACAGCAGCAGGCACACCATGGGCAGCGCCTTGGTGACGAGCCGCGCCTCCCGGGGCCCCACGTCCATGACGAAGAGGAAGCCCACCGCGCCCGCGAGGCCCGCCGCCGCCAGGAGCTTCGTCCCACCTGTCCACGACTCATGCATGGGGCGGCACCTTAGCGCCGCTCCGTTGCGGGGAGCGCTGCGCGGGCGGCCGGCTGGGGCGCACGTTTAACTCGGCTTAATTCAATTCAGGCGCGGCTCCGCGTGACTTGGGGAAACGACGTCTTCATCTCCGAGGCCGCTCCCGATGATTCAGTTCCCCCGCTTCATGTCCGCGTTCGTGCCGCCCCGCCCGGAGCCCCTGCCCGCTCCGGCCGGAAAGGCGCCCACGCTCCAGCCCGCGCCCCTGCCGCGGCCGTTCGGGTCGGTGTCGGCGTTCGACTCCACGCCCGCGCCCGCGAGCAACCTGCACACGGAGCGGTTGGGAGACGGCAGCGCCAACTGCCTGGAGAAGGCGGTGGGGCTGGCGCGGCCGGGGGACTCCATCGTCCTCATGCGTGACGCGAGCGACGGCGTGGGCCACGCCCTGGTGCGCAGGCCGGACGGCTCCGTGGTGGACCCCAACCACCCCACGGTGCGCTACGAGACGCTGGGCCAGTGGCAGGCGACGCACCCGCGTTACTCGCAGCCCGTCCCGGTGCCAGCGGGCAGGATGCAGCAGGTCCTCTCCACGCCTCCCGGGCCCCAGCGCGAAGCCCTCATCCAGAAGCTGGGGCTGTCTGGCGTCGCGGACCGGCAGGTGGCGGATGGCGAGCGCTGGGTCACGCCGAACAAGGACGACATCAACATCCGCGCCAGCCCGAGCACGCAGGGCACCTGGGTCACCACGGTGGACACGGGAGCGAAGCTGAAGGTGCTTGGCGAGAACGAGGACGGCACCTGGTTGAACGTGGAGCTGGAGAACGGAACCCAGGCCTGGGTGTTCGAGTCCCTCACCGGGCCCGACGATGCTCCCTTGCCGCCTCCGCCGCCGTATGAGTCCCCCGTTCCCAGATGGATGGCGAACGGCACGTGTCCGCCCGACATCGAGATGCATGTCTGGAACGCGCTGCCAAAGGAGAGCCGCGCGGAGATCATCCAGACCGCCCGGGAGAAGGTGGTGACGGAGAACTGGCCGATGCCGGAGTTCGACGTCAACGGCCCGCCGCCGGCCTCCGTGGACTCCCTGGTGTGGGACCACCTGCCTCCCGAGGGCAAGGAGTCCCTCTTCCGTCAGGAATGGCAGGCCGCCGTGCGCGAGCAGACCGCGCTTATCTTCAACGGTGTCCCCGAAGGCGGCGCGGTGGCGGAGCACCCCTTCCTCGGCGTGGACAGCTCGCTGGGCAATGGCCAGGTGGGGGAGTGGCTCGACAACGCCCTGCAGGTGGGCTCCGCCGCGCAGTACATCAACCTGGAGAAGGCGCTCGGCCCGGGCTGGCGCCAGGTCCACTACAACCTGTGCGGCCCCCTGGCGGTGGGCGCCTCGCTGGGCATGTCACCCAAGGAGGCGCTGACGGCCTTCGCGGCGACGAGCGCGGGCATCCTCAACAGCGGAACCACGACCACGGCGACCCCCCTGGAGACGGTCTACGAGGCCCGGGGGTGGACGACGGGCTACACGTCGGGGGAGGCGTCGATGCCGGCGCCGGAGGACATGGCGCGGATGCTCGATGACGGCAAGGCGCTCATCGCCCTGGTGAACATCGACACGAAGGGCGCGGACGGCATGCTGACCTCCTATGGCGACAGCACCAAGGCGGTGGCGCACTGGGTGAACGTGCGCGCGGTGGAAGAGAACGGGAACGGAGACTGGACGGTGCGCGTCTACAACCCCTTCGAGAACCGCGAGGAGATCTACTCCTGGGATGACTTCGAGGCGTCCTGGGGGAAGAACGGCGGGCTGGTGCCCTCGACTGAAGTCGAGGGGGAGTTCGTCTTCCGATTCAACGCGGGCCACGGCCTGCTCGTCGCCACGCCGCCCCCGCCGGACGCCGCGACGTCTCCCTAACCCGGAGGAGGCGGGAGGCTCAGGGCCACGGCGCCGCGGCCCCGGCGCTGCTCGCGGACCCACTGTTTGGAGTGGTGGATCTTGCGCAGCATCCCCTGCAGCGAGGGCTGCTGGCTGGCCATGAGCAGCAGGTAGCTCCACACGGAGCTGCCCCGGCGGTTCAGCAGCGAGTAGGCGAACTGGGTCGCGTCCTGGTCCACGTAGCTGGGGACGTTCTCGAACCACTCGGAGCTGCTGCGCGCCGCCAGCTGGATGGCCAGCAGGGAGGCGCGCCGCTCCTCGTCATAGGCCTCCAGCGCGGCGGGCACGTCCGGCTGCGCTCGCAGCTGCCGCGCCAGCCCGATGGCGTCCTGCATGGCCAGCTTCGTCCCGGAGCCGATGGAGAAGTGCGTGGTGTGCGCGGCGTCACCCATGAGCACCAGGTTGTCGTGGTACCAGCGCTCGTTGGTGATGCGCTTGAAGTTGAGCCACGGCGCCCGGCCCATGCCCTTCAGCTGGTTGAACAGCGACTTGCCCTGGAGCCGGCTCTGGAAGATGCCCTCCAGCTTGCGCAGCGTCTCATCCGGTCCCAGCGCGTCGAAGCCCAAGGCCTTCCAGGTCGCCTCCTGGCACTCCACGATGCAGGTGCTCGTCTCACTGTTGAAGCGGTAGCCGTGGAACCAGAGCCAGCCGGCGGGCGTCTCCTCGAAGGCGAAGGTGAAGGCGTCGAACACCTTGTTGGTGCCCAGCCAGATGTACTTGTTGCGGCCCTCCTCAACGTGCGTCTGGAAGTGATGGGCGTGGCGCTGGCGCAGCCGGCTGTTGACGCCGTCACATGCGACGACGACGTCCGCGTCCATGAACGCGGAGAGGTCCGTGACGTCGTGCTCGAAGCGGACGTCCACGCCCAACCCCTTCGCCCGCCGGATGAGGATGTCCAGCAGCCGGTCCCGTCCCAGCGCGAAGCCATAACCGCCAATGTGCGTCGCGTACCGGCCCCGCAGGTGCACCTCCTGCGTGTCCCAGCGCGCCGCGGCCTGGGCGATCCGCTGCGCGCTCACCGGGTCGTTGCGGAAGAGGTCGTCCAGCAGGTCATCCCAGAACACGACGCCCCAGCCGTACGTCACGCCCGCGGGGTTGCGCTCGACGACGGTGACGTCGTGCTTCGGGTTGGACAGCTTCGCCAGGATGGAGAAATAGAGCCCGGCAGGGCCTCCGCCAACACAGACCATCTTCATCGAATCCCCCCAGCGCGCGAACGGCCCGGATGCTACCGGCCTGTCAGGGAAATCGACGCTGGCCGGAAGCGCTGTCTGTCGTTGCTGGCCGGACAGAACGGGGAGGGCTTGCGCGGTGGAGGACAGGCCGCGGGGCGCCGCGCCGCGGGTCGACGGGGGCGTGGTGGACTCCATCGCCTGACATCCCACATGTCCTGGCGGTGATTGCTTTTGGGCGCCATGGATGGAAAAGCTTCCGCCAGCTGACAGATGTCTGCCTGGGAGTTGCCCTTTCAGGCAGGCATTGGTGGCAGGGACTGGTCAATCCCTTCCTGCCTGTGTGAGGCTGGAAGCCGAATGCAAACGGTCAATTCGGCCAACCGGGGGGAGTCGGGTCAGGCCGCCGTGGAGTCCGCGCTGGTGGTGCCGTTGATGGTGTTCCTCATCCTGGGCACCCTCCAGCTCACCACCCTGCACCATGCCAGGTTGATGACCGAGTACGCCGCCTACCGCGCGGCCCGCACAGGCATTGTCAATCATGGGGATTGCGAGACCATGAAGAGCGCCGCGTACATGGCGCTCGTGCCGACGCTGGGACCGCCCGCGTCTGGCGGGAGGGGGCGGACGGACACGCTCATCAACGCCATGGAGGTCCACGACGCCTATACAATTGGGGGGGACTGGCAAGAGAACCAGCGCTTTCCCGGCTCGACCCTGGAGCGGGTGCGCGTGGAGGTGATCAACCCCAGGGCCGGCCCCTACAGCAGCCTCTTCGCCTCCTATGGCTCGCACATGAGGGGCAGGGAGATTGACTTCGACGACTACCGCGACGCCACCATCGTGGCGGCCAACCTGCTGTCGGTGCGGGTGACGTACTTCTACGAGCTGCGCATCCCGTTCGCGAACTGGCAACTGCATGCCTTCTACATGGGCCGCGAGGCATTGGGGCAATTGGAGGGCGTTACCTTCCTGACCCAGCGGGCCCCCGGAGGCGGCTCCGCGACCCAGTACCTGGAGGCGGAAGGGGCCAGGCGCGCGAAGTCCTATTTCAAGGAACTCGCCAGGCTGGCCGGGGCGCACACGTATGCGATTCCGGTGGTGGCCACCTCCACCATGCGGATGCAATCCAACCTCATCCGGGATGGCCGGGGCCGGGGGCCCCTCTCCTGCGCGGTGGACGGCTAGGGAAGGGGCACCGGATGTTTACCGTGGTCAGGAGGATGCGCCGGGACGAGCGGGGACAGGCCCTGGTCCTGGGGGCCGTGTGCATGCTGGTGGTGGCCGTGGCGGTGATGTCGTCCGTCAGCATCGGGCACGGCGTGTATGAGAAGATGAAGCTCCAGGACGCGGCGGACGCACAGGCCTATACGCTCGCGGTGAAGGAGGCCCGCGCGTACAACTTCCTGGCGTACACCAACCGCGCGATGATCGTTCACTACAACGCCATGCTCACGGTGATGTCCTACGTGAGCCACGCGGTGTACCTGGACCGGACCATCGGCGCCGCGGCGAAGTTCCTCAAGGTCCTCCCGGGCATCGGGCCGGTCTTCGCGGCCATCTCCGCGATGATCAAGGCCTGGGTGAAGACGGTGGAGAAGATCGCCCCGACCCTGGTGAATGTCCTGACCCAGTTGAACATCGCCCTCTGGATTGCCCAGGAGGGCATGCTGTCCGCCACACTGTATGACCTGTACAGCGACGCGGGGCGCGACAAGAGCATCCACGTGACGGACCCGCGGGCGGAGGTGGAGTTCTCCATGGCCCGCAATGCCAGCTTCCGCGACGTGCCGCTGCCCGCGCTGTACTCGGACATCGGGACCATCAATCACTCCAACGCGAAGAACTTCCTCCACGTGCTGGACGACGGCCCCCGCAGCAGCAGCCCCACCATGGGGCCGGACCCCACGGGCATGCAGACGCGAGGGCGGCTGCTCAATCGCAACCGCAACCGGTTGTCCGACCCGGACATGGCCAAGTACCGCCTGCTCATGGGCAGCATGGCCAACGCGGTGCGCAGGGACTGGACCGCCACCGGCGAGGGTCCGGTGCTCGTCGGGCGCGAGTGGAGCCTGCGGCTGTGCCTCGTCGTGGGAGAGCTGCGCGTCCAGAAGACCGCCGACAGTCAGATCAAGAGCTTCTCCGAGCGGTTCGAGGGCAACCGCAACGACCAGCTCTTCGCGGCGGATGACATCAAGATGGAGGTGCGCCCCGGCTGCGGCCTGGGCTTCCTCGACTGGTCCACCGTCTTCGAGCTGCACTTCCGCGTCGCGGCGGACGCGCGCAATGGCTTCCATCAGGAGTATGGCAACCAGAAGGTGTCCGCCCACCATCCATGGCAGGGCATCACGCCGTTCGTCACCTCCGACACCAGCTTCGTCGACCCCTGGCACAACCACTTCGGCTACCCCTGCAACATGGTGGTGCTGAGCAAGGACATGGGCGCGGAGCGCGGCGATGGCGGGGACGGGAGCCAGAAGGAGGTCTTCCAACTGGACAACCTCAGCCGGAGCCACTTCCTGCGCAAGCAGGGGACCGGCCGCTTCAACTCCGGCATCGCCGAGTCGAAGGACGGCAAGCCGAAACTGACGAACCTGGAGGCGGGCATCCAGGAGTCCGTGCTGGACATGACCTGGAAGTACGTCGGGGGAAAGCAGGATGCCTTCGCCCAGGACTTCCGGCAGTACTCCGGCGGAATGATGGCCATGTCCGTGGGACGCGCCATCTACCACCGGCCGGGTGAATGGAAGGAGGAGCCCAACTTCTTCAACCCCGTCTGGACCGCGCGCCTGGCGCCCGTGCAGACCCACTGGGACGAGGAGAACCTGGGGTGGCTGATTCCCTCCTACCGGGACGCGAAATGGCTGTTCAACGGCGTGACGTACTGAGGAAGGGGCGGGTGATGCGTTCCATGTCCCGGAGCCGGAGGGGCTCCGCCACGGTGGAGCTGGCGCTGCTGGCCCCCCTCTTCGTGGCGCTGCTCTTGTGGGTGAACTACTTCTGGGAGGTCCAGCGCGCGCGCCTCAAGACCGCGCAGCTGGCGCGCTTCATCGCCTTCGAGCGCGTCGCGCGCTCGGACCTGACGGGCATCACGAGCGATGCCCTGCGGCGCTTCCAGGACCTGGACAGCGCCACGGAGGATGGCGAGCTGGGAAGCGCCTACCGCAACGAGGTGACCCTCTCCGCCAGGATGCAGGACGCGGACGCACCCTTGAAGCGCCTGGGACTGGCGGACATCGCGTCGGCGGCGGGGGCCTCCGGGTCGGTGGGCGGGACGCTCGCGGCCCTGGGCAGCACGCCGGAGCAGATGGCCCGGCGGATGGGGCTGGACACCCGGACCGGCGCGGTCCAGGTCGACGTGGAGGTCCGCCTGGTGAACCGCATCATTCCCCAGGCGATCGGCCTCTACACCACGGGCTTTGGCGACTCGCGGCTGGACCTGGTCTTCCGGGAGAACTTCTACGTCTACCACGACACCTGGAGGGCCTGGCGCTCCGGGGACAGGCCGTCCCAGAGCTACGACCGGGTGGAGCAGCTGACGCGCGACCGCGTGCGTCCCATCGTCTACGCGGGCGCCGCCGATTCGGGCGTCGTCAACGCCATCAGCAACGCGCTGCAGGTGCTCCAGCTCGATTCACCCTTCGACCCGGCCTACATCCGCGACTCCATCCGGCTGCGCCACGTGGAGGAGCCCGGCGTCCCCACCGTCACCGCCACCCGGACGACCCCGGGTGACGTGCTGGAGGCGGCGTACTGGCTGGATGACACGAACTGGTGCCTCGGCTCCTGTGAGCCCCGGGAGATCCAGATGAAGCGCGGCATCATCTCGTCCCGCGGCTACGGCGCCAACTGGCCCATGCGGGCCTACCGCTGCCGCGGGCCGTACTTCCAGGGCGCGAGCGAAACCGGCTACCCCGAGGCCGAGTACGTGAAGAGTGGAGAGCGCGGCTACTTCCACGAAGCCGACGATGCCTGCACCGGCTTCACGAGCAAGGAAGAAGACGAATGAACGGCTGGATATGGAGAGGCTATCGCTGGCTGCGCAGGCCACGCTCGCGGGGACAGGCCGCGGCGGAGTTCACCCTGCTGCTGATGGCCCTGATGTTCGGCACGCTGGCCATCACCACGTTCGCGCCGGACATGTTCGCCGCGCTGACCATCTACGTCCGGGGCTACTACTGCGTGCTGGGCTACCCCTTCGGCTGAGGCAGGACCCCTTCGGGGGCCGCGGGGCGTCGCGTGTGCAACAGTGTGGGCAGCCAGTGGGGTTCAGGGACGGGCAGGTGGAGCGATAGTCCATCGCATCCGGCCCTGCGGGGGATTAAGCCTGGGGACTCGGCTCCCCGGGTGGGACCCTCCAGGACTTCATGCCCAGCACGACCCGTCACGACCCCGCGCCATCCCCTTCCTTGAGTGCGGTGGGACGCGCGCTCCCTCCGCACTACGCCAGCCAGGAGCAGCTCATCGCGGCGCTGCGCGACCTGTGGGCGACGAAGCACTACAACCTGGAGCGGCTGGAGGACCTGCACCGCAACGTGCAGGTGGGCGGCCGGCACCTGGCGCTGCCGCTGGAGGAGTACCCGGCGCTCGCGACGTTCCAGCAGCGCAACGACGCGTGGATCCGCGTGGCCACGGAGCTGTCGGAGAAGGTGGCGCGCGAGGCGCTGTCGCGCGCGGGGCTCACGCCGAAGGACGTGGACCACGTCTTCTTCGTCACGGTGACGGGCATCGCCACGCCCAGCGTGGACGCGCGGCTGGTCAACCGGATGGGGCTGCGCGAGGACGTGAAGCGCACGCCCATCTTCGGCCTGGGCTGCGTGGCGGGCGCGGCGGGCCTGGCGCGCGCGTCGGACTACCTGCGCGCGTTCCCGAAGCAGACGGCGCTGCTCATCGCCACGGAGCTGTGCTCGCTCACGCTCCAGCGCGAGGACCTGTCCATCCCCAACATCATCGCCTCCGGCCTCTTCGGTGACGGCGCGGCGTGCGTGGTGCTGCGGGGCGCGGAGGCGCCGGGCCCCGGAGCTTCGACGGGCCCGCGCGTGGTGGGCTCGCGGTCGGTGTTCTACCCGGACACCGAGCGGGTGATGGGCTGGGACGTGGTGGACACGGGCTTCAAGGTGGTGCTGTCCGCGAAGGTGCCGCAGCTGGTGAAGGAGCACATCCGGGGCAACGTGGAGGGCTTCCTCGCGGAGCACGGGGTGAACCGCAAGGACGTGAAGCACTGGGTGGCGCACACCGGTGGGCCCAAGGTGCTGGAGGGCTTCGAGTCCGCGCTGGAGCTGGAGCCCGGTGCACTGGAGCGCTCGTGGAAGTCGCTGCGGCAGGTGGGCAACCTGTCCAGCGCGTCGGTGCTCTTCGTGCTGGGTGAGACGTTGGAAGAGGTGGACGCGAAGCCGGGCGACTGGGGCGTGGTGATGGCCATGGGTCCGGGCTTCTGCGCGGAGATGGTGCTGGTGCGATGGTGACCGGCACACAGGCGTTGTTCGCGGGCTTCATGGGGCTGCTCGTCGCGGAGCGGCTGTTGGAGCTGGTGCTCTCCAAGCGCAACGCGGCGCGGGCCTTCGCGCGGGGCGGGGTGGAGACGGGGCAGGGGCACTACCGGTTCATGGTCGTGTTCCACACGCTGTTCCTCGTCGCGTGCGTCGCGGAGGTGTTCGGCCTCCAGCGGCCCTTCTGGGGCGTGTGGAGCTGGGCGGCGCTGGTGGGCGCGGGGGTGGCGCAGGGGTTGCGGTACTGGGCCATCGGGACGCTGGGCGACCGGTGGAACTCGCGCATCATCGTGGTGCCGGGGCTGGCGCCGGTGACGGGCGGGCCGTACCGGTTCCTGCGGCATCCGAACTACGTGGCGGTGGTGTTGGAGCTGTTCTGTGTGCCGCTCATCCACGGGGCGTGGGTGACGGCGGTCGTGTTCACGGTGGGCAACGCGGCGCTGCTCTATGTGCGCATCCGCGCGGAGGAGGCGGCGCTCGGGGCGATGTACTCCGACGCCTTCGCCCACCGTCCCCGCTTCATTCCGGAGGTTCGCCGTGGCTGACATCGTGATGGAGGCGGTGGCGGAGATCCGCCGCATCGCCCGCGAGGAGCTGGAGTTCGAGGGCGCGGTGGAGCCCGCGCACGACCTGCTCCGGGACCTGCACCTGGACAGCCTGGGGCTGACGGT
The DNA here is from genome assembly GCF_003611685.1 of Corallococcus sp. CA049B. Classification (NCBI taxonomy): domain Bacteria; kingdom Pseudomonadati; phylum Myxococcota; class Myxococcia; order Myxococcales; family Myxococcaceae; genus Corallococcus; species Corallococcus sp. CA049B. Next base: position 14,276 of record NZ_RAWC01000190.1, read on the forward strand.
GCTGGCGGTGGGCCTGGAGAACCGCTTCCGGGTGCTCTTGTCGGAGGAGGACGCGCAGGGCGTGCGGACGGTGGAGGACCTGGCGCGGCTGGTGGCGGCGCGGGTCGAGGCCGCGAAGCCGGACGTGGGAGCGCACCCGTGAAGGGGCCGCCCCTGCCGGCGCTGAAGCACGCCACGGTGAACGCGATGCTGAAGGCGACGTCGCACACGTCGCTGGGGCTGGTGTTCGTGGACGCCTCGGAGCACGAGACGTCCCTGCCGTGGGCCCAGGTCTACCGGCGGGCGAAGCGCGCGGCGGCGGGGCTGGCGAGGCTGGGCGTGCGTCCGGGAGACCGGGTGGCGCTGCTGTTGCCCACGTCGCCCGCGTTCATGGATGCGTACTTCGGCGCGCTCCTGGCGGGCGCGGTGCCGGTGCCGCTGTATCCGCCGGTGCGGCTGGGGCGGCTGGACGAGTACCACCGCTCGACGGCGCGCATGCTCCAGCTGACGGGCGCGGTGGTGGTGCTGACGGACACGCGCGTGCGGCTGCTCCTGGGCCCGAGCATGGCGCTGGCTCGGCCGAAGCTGGGCTGTCACACGGTGGACGCGGTGCTGCACGGCGACGAGGACCTGGAGGTGGAGGTGTCCCCCGACGCGCTGGGGCTCATCCAGTTCTCCTCGGGGTCCACGGTGGAGCCGAAGCCGGTGGCGCTGACGCACGGGGCGCTGGTGGCGCAGGTGGCGGCGCTGGAGGCGGCGATGCCGGTGGTGCCGGGCGTGACGCCGGTGGGCGTGAGCTGGCTGCCGCTGTACCACGACATGGGGCTCATCGGCTGTGTGCTCGCGGCGCTGTACTACCCGGGCAGCCTGGTGCTGATTCCGCCGGAGACGTTCCTGGTGAAGCCGGCGCTGTGGCTGCGCGCGCTGTCCAGGCACCGGGGCTTCGTGTCGCCCGCGCCGAACTTCGCCTATGGGTTGTGTTTGAAGCGGGTGAAGGACGCGGACCTGCAGGGCGTGGACCTGTCCGGGTGGCTGCACGCGCTCAACGGCGCGGAGCCGGTGTCCGCGGACACGCTGCGCCGCTTCGCGGAGCGGTTCGAGAAGTGGGGCTTCTCCGCGCGGGCGCTGCGGCCGGTGTATGGCTTGTCGGAGGCGTCGCTGGCGGTGACGTTCCCACCCGCGGGCCGGGGACCGCGAGAGCTGGGCGTGGATCCGGACGTGCTGGCGCGCGAAGGGCTGGCGCGTGATGGGGCTCGGACGCTGGTGAGCGTGGGCGCGCCGGTGGCGGGCTTCGAGGTGCAGGTGCGCGGCGAGGACGGCGCGGTGTTGCCGGAGCGCCAGGTGGGGCGCGTGTTCGCGAAGGGGCCGTCGGTGATGCTCGGCTACTTCGAGGACGCGGAGGCGACGGCGCGGGCGTTGGTAGAGGAGGGCTGGCTGGACACGGGAGACCTGGGCTTCAGCGCGGACGGGGAGCTGTACCTGACGGGCCGCGCGAAGGACCTGGTCATCATTCGAGGCGCGAACCACGCGCCGCAGGCCTTCGAGGATCCGCTGCTCAAGGTGGACGGCGTGCGCACGGGCTGCGCGGTGGCGCTGGGCTTCACGCCCGAGGGCGGCCAGGACGAAGCGTTGCTCATCCTGGCCGAGCGCGCGGAGCGGGGCGCGGACGTGGCGTCAGTGGAGGCGGACATCCGAGCCGCGGTGGTGGAGGCGACGGGAGTGCAGCCGCACACGGTGCGGCTGCTGGAGCCGGGGACATTGCCGCGCACGTCCAGCGGCAAGCTGCGCAGGAGCGAGGCGCTGCGGCGCTACCTGGCCGGAGAGCTGACGGCGCCGAAGAAGGTGGGCGCGGTGGGGCTCGCGGTGGAGATGGCGAAGAGCGCGCTGGCGATGGTGCGCGCGGAGCACGACTCGTGATGTGGCAGGACACGTGAAACAGCATGACGTGGTCGTGGTGGGTGGAGGCCCGGCCGGGCTCGCGGTGGCCATCACGGCGGCCCGGCGCGGGCTGGACACGGTGGTGGTGGAGCGCGCGTCCACGCCCGTGGACAAGGCGTGCGGTGAGGGCCTGATGCCCTCCGGCCTCGCGGCGCTGGAGCGGCTGGGCGCGCTCGCGCACCTGGACCGGAGCGACAGCTCGCCCTTCGTGGGCATCCGCTACGTGCAGGAGGACGGCAGCACGGCGGAGGGAAAGCTGCCCGCGCCGGGTGGGCTGGGTGTCCGCAGGCTGGCCCTGTCCCAGGCGCTGGCGACCCGTGCGCGCGAAGTAGGTGTGGACCTGCGCGAGCACACGCATGTCGTGTCGCACGTGCGCACGCCGGACGGGGTGGCGCTGGAGACACCCGTGGGCCGCGTGTCCGCGCGCTTCCTGGTCGCGGCGGACGGCTTGAACTCACCGCTGCGCAAGGCCGAGGGCCTGGACGTCGAGCAGGACATGCCCCGGCGCTACGGGCTGCGGCGCCACTTCCGGCGCGTGCCGTGGACCCCTTACGTGGAGGTGCACTTCGCCTCCGGCGTCGAGGCCTACGTGACGCCCGCCGGAGCGGAGCGCGTGGGCATCGCGTTCCTCTGGGAGGACGGCACGGTGCCGGGCCGCGTGGGCTTCGACTCGATGCTGGAGCGCTTCCCCCGGCTGGCGGAGAAGCTCACCGGCGCGGAGCCAGACTCCCAGCCACGCGGCGCAGGACCCCTGGCACGCGTGGCCCATACGCGCGTCGCGGATCGCTTCGCCCTCGTCGGTGATGCCGCTGGCTACGTGGACGCGCTGACTGGCGAAGGACTCACGCTCGCCTTCGCCTGCGCGGAGTCCCTGGGCGCGCTGCTCCCGGACGCCCTGGCGAAGGGCGCGGGCCGCGACACGCTGCTGCCCTACGAGCGCACCTTCCAGCAGGTGTTCCGCAAGTACGCCTGGACCACGCAAGGCCTGCTGATGCTCGCGCGCCGCCCGCGCCTGCGCAGGCCCGTGGTGCGCATGCTGAGCCGAGCCCCCTGGCTCTTCGAGCGCATCCTCGCCGCCGTGGTGAGTTGACCCGGAAAGCCCGGAGCCACCTGGCCCCCGGACGCGGATCCGCACGACCCGGCCCTTGTTCCACCGCCGCGCGCCGGGGAGACTCGTCCCCATGGCATCTGGCCCCGCGGCTTCGCGTCCCTGGTTCGCGTTCTCCCTCGACCTGGCCCCGGCCGCGGCGAGCCGGCACCTGCACGGCCTGCCCCCCGTGCCCGACTTTCCCGAAGGCGAGCTCGCCGAGGCCCTGGACGTGGACGTCGTCTACGACGTGAACGTGCCCAACTGGGGCGGCCGGGTCGCACGCCTGGTGGATGCGCCCGGACACCGGCTGTCCGGGCGACTGCGGCCCGTCGCCACCGAGTCCTGGCCCGTCCTCGCCCGCCTGGAGACCGCGCTCGCCCTGGCCACCGAGGAGCGCCCGGTGAAGGTGCGCACCGCCTCCGGCGCCGTGGTGGACGCCCACGCCTTCACCCCCGCCGAGCGCAACACCTCCACGCAGGGGCCCGTCAGCGAGGCCTTCCTGATCACCCTCGCCGTCGCCGCCGAGCGCGCCCGCCTGCCTGCCGCTGTCATCGAAAAGCTCCAGGCCGAAGCCCGCATCGTCCACGCCGTCCAGCACGCCCGGCCTGACGGACACCGCCCGCCGCCCCCCTCCAAGTCCGGCATTAAGTG